>NZ_RZQP01000166.1:0-14184 GCF_003998165.1 Mesorhizobium sp. M7A.F.Ca.US.007.01.2.1
GTCTGGTGTCGCGCATCGCCAGCAGCACCACCACGATCGGCGAGCATGCCGAGACGATCGTCGGCGCCTTTGCCGATACCGAGCAACGGGTTGCCGAACGCGCAAGGCGGACCGGCCAGGAAATGGCCGTGCATGCCCGCGAAATCGAGCAGGCGCTTGCCGGCGCCGACGAGCGTCTCGCCTCGAGCGCGGCGGCCGCGGCAGCCCGTGTCGAAGAGCAGGTCTCGGGCGTCGAGAACCGCCTCGCCTTTACGGCCGAGACGATGGGCCAGAAGCTCAACGAGCAGGTGTCGAACGCCGAGGCGCAACTCGTCTCGCGCGCCAATGTGATCGCCGAGACCTTCACCGCGGTTGGCCAGCATATCGGCCAGAGCACCAACGATGCCGCCAAGACGATCGGCGCCAACACCCGCGAACTCAACACCATGCTCGCGGCGCGTTCGGCCGAAATGTCGAAGATCCTCGACGAAACCGCACGGCCTTTGGTCGAGCGCTTCGCCCAGGGCGGCTCGGAACTGCAAAAGAGCATGGAAGAGGTCACAGAACGCGCCACCGAGAAGCTGCGCAGCGAGAATGCCGCACTTGTCGACGCGCTCGCCAACCGCACCGCCGAAACCTTGTCGGCGGTCGAGGGTGCCCGCTCGTCGCTGTCCGACAGCGTCGCCGACCTCATCGGCCGGATGACCAAGTCCAGTTCGCAGCTCGGTCAGCTGATCGAGCAGGCCGCGGTCAATCTCGGCCAGGTCGATGAACGCCTGAGCGGCAGCACGCAAAGCTTCGCCGCCACCACCGAGAAGGCCGCGCAGACCTTTGCCAGCTCGGCACGTCTGGTCGATTCGAACACGACAAGGCTGACGGAACTGTCGTCGTCCACCTTGCGCGAGGTCGCGTCGATTGCCACCAAGTTCGACGAGCACAGCCGCCTGCTGTCCAGTGCTTCGGACCTGTTGAGCTCGGCCCAGAGCAACCTCGAACACACGCTCGAACGGCAGTCGTCGCTCGAAGACCTCGCCGTCGGCCTGGTCAAGAAGTCGGAAGATCTCGAAAGGGTCATGCGCTCGTTCGAAAATCTCGTCGGCCAGACGCTGCAGAACGCCGAAGGCAAGACGATGGAGTCGGCCGACAAGATCCGCAACGCCATCACCGACGTCGTCGACTCGGCAACCAAGCGCTTTGCCGATGCGACCGAGGAGATGCGGCGCACAGCGGGTTCGATCAAGAGCGAGCTCGACCTGACCCGCGCCGAGCTCAAGAAGGGCGTCATCGAAATGCCGGAAGAGGCCAAGGAATCGACTTCGGCCATCCGCCGCGCCGTTTCCGAGCAGATCAACGCCCTGAAGGAGCTTTCGGACATCGTGGCCAAGTCCGGCCGCGGCGGTGAAGGGTCCGAACCACGCAACCTGCGTCCGGCGCCGCAAGCGCCGGCCGCACGCGCTGCCGAGCCGCCGCGCCGAGCACCGGCACCGCAGCCGGACCTGCGCACGCCTCAGGCGCCCTTGGGCGGCCCTGCATTGCGCGGCACGCTCGACCTTGACCGTCCGACCGAGGCGGCACCGCGTCCGCGCGGCGATGCCAACGCCCGCACGCCGCAGGGTGGCTGGGTGCGCGATCTGCTGACCGCGGCATCGAACGATGAGGACCTCAGGTCGGCAGCTCCCCCAGCGACTGCGGAAGCGCCCCGCGCTACGCCTGCCCAGCGATCGCCCCTTCATGTCGTCGAATCGCTGAACTCGCTCTCCGTCGATATCGCGCGGGCCATCGACCACGATGCTTCGATCGAGCTGTGGAACCGCTACCGGCGCGGCGAGCGTGACGTGTTCACAAGGCGGCTCTACACGCTGAAGGGTCAGCAGACGTTCGACGAGATCCGTCGCAAGTATCAGGCCGAGGCCGAGTTCCGCGCCGCCGTCGACCGCTACTGCGACGATTTCGAGAAGCTGCTCAAGGATGTCTCACGCAACGACCGCGACAACATCATGGCGCAGACCTACCTGACGTCGGACACCGGCAAGGTCTACACCATGCTGGCGCATGCGAGCGGCCGCCTGCACTAAGACGGGAATTGAACAGGCGGGCCATGGTCCCGCCTGTGCCTGCTCTAACGTCCGGCACGCGTTGAACCTGCCCGCAACAGGTCTTGCGAGACTATCGATGCCTTCGGAATCCGCCCTAAGTCGATCTCCCGACGGCGCTATAATTCATCCACAGTACCGCTGCCCTAACGCTCGCAGGGTGTGATCGTGAAGACGGCAATCATTTTCGACTGCGAGTTTCTTTGCCTGGAGGGCTCGCAACGCAGATTCTGGTGCGCGGCCCACGATCCCGACCCGGTGATCGCACAGATCGGCGCCGTCAGGCTTGGACTTGAAGGCGACTTCCCCCTGCTCGGAACACACAAGGCCTATATCAAACCGGTCGACCGGTTTGGTCAGAGATACGCCTTGGACCCATTCTTCACCAAACTGACCGGCATCACCGAGGAAGATTTGGAGACAAAAGGGGTGGCACTAGGGGATGCCCTCGCCGACATCGATCGTTTTTCCGAAGGGGCGCGATTCTGGTCCTGGGGCAAGGACGAATTGAACATGATCGCCATCAGCTGCTATGTCGGGGGCATTCAGCCTTCGATCCCGGCCACCCGGTTTGACAACGCCGTCAAGCTGCTGATCGCAGCCGGAATGCCGATCGAGGATCTGGCGAGAACGCCGAGCAACAAGCTTGCGGATTACTACGGCGTCAAGCACCCGCCATTGCAGGGGCACGATGCGCTCGATGACGCGCTGTCCGTGACCTACACCCTGCAGCACCTGATGAAGACCGGAAAGCTCCGGCCGGAGATCTTCGACCACTTGTAGGTAGAGAAGCCTGATGGGATTCCGGCGCGCGTCGCGCTCAGATCACCGAATCCGTCCAGCGCACGATCTGCCCGGCGGCGTCGCCGAACGCCTTGTCGAGTGCGCTGACATAAGCAGGATTGCCGCTGCCCGAGACGGGTGCGGCTGCGGTGAAGCTCTTGGAAGCACGGACCTCGCCGTTGCGATCGTTCAGGATCCGCACGAACAGATCGACCTCGGCATGTTCGCCGCCGTCGACCCGAACCTCGAATGAGCGGATCTCGACGATCACCTGATAGTCGATCGCCAGGCCCTCGCCCGGCTTGCCGACGCCGGCAAAGCTGCCCGATCGCTGGAAGGTCTCGGCCAGCCGCGCCTGCACGATCAGCGGCAGCCGGTCAGCCCATTGCGCGCCCTTGAGATACTGGATCGAACGATCCGACGGCTTGATGACGATGTTCTGGCTGTCCAGCGCCTTGAGCGCCGACGGCTGCGCGATCAGGATCTGGCGGCGGCTGTGGCCATGCGCGTCGACCGACGGCGCCGACAGCTCGAACGTATCGAGCGGCGCGGGCTTGCCGCCCAACGCCGCACAGCCGGCCAGCGTCAAGGCAAGCAGTGCCGCAGCCGATGTCAACCCGCCCGTTTTCACCCACACAGACTTCACGCGCGATCCCCGTTGTCCCCGGATCGTAAGATCGACCCGCTTTCGCGGCTCATGTTTCTGGGGCGCGCCGGCGCCGAAGTCAACGCCGCGCCCTGCCATCGAATTGCCGAACCTCGCCGTCGCCACCCGACAGGATGCGCTGCGGATTGCGGCTGAGGTCGGTTACCGCCTCCTCGATGCGGCTGATCGAACGGCGGCTGTCCTGCACCAGCGCTTCGACGTTCGAAAGCCCCTGGCCCGAGAATCGCGCCAGATTGTCGGTGATGACGCCAAGGCGGGCATTCAGCGTGTCGGCAACCTGCTTGAACGACTTCAGCGTCGCCCTCGCATCCGCCATCACGCCGTCGGCCTGCCCCGACCCGAGCAAGGTATCGACCTTGGCTAGAATGCCATCGACTCGCACCGAGGCATCGTTGAGCCGTTGCGCGAGCTGCTTTGCGTCCTTGATCGTCTGGTCGATGTCGTCGGCCCGGTTGGCGAACTTGTGGGTCACCTCCGCGATGTCGGCGGCGGCCTTGTCGGCGCTCTCGCTGGCCTTTTGGATGTTGGCGAGCGCCGAGCGCACTTGTGCGGGATCGATACCGTCGAGCACGTTGTCGACCTTGGCCAGCGTGCCTTGCGTCCGTTTGGCGAAGTCGTTGACCGACCCCACGGCTGTATCGACGTTCTTGATCACGCCGTCGAGCTGCTTCGACGTCTGCTTGAGGTTACCGGTTACTGCGTCGACATTGGCGACGATGCTCTTGATCTTGTCCTTGTCGACCGCGTTGAGAAGGCCTTCGGCCGCCTTCAGCGTGCCGTCGAGTTTGCCGGAAACGCCTTTCAGCTCATCGGCCAGCGTGCTGGCCGCGGACAGGAACTTGTCGATGCCGTCCGAATTCTTGGCCAGCGCATCGGAGAAGGTCTGGACGTTCTGGACGGTCTGCGTCAGCGGCCCGCGAACGTCCTTGGTGAAGCCTTCGAGCTCGGTCAGCACCTTGTCGGCGCGGGTGAAGATATTCTGCGCCGTCTGCAAGAGGTTGGTCACCGCCGACGGGTTGGCGACGATCTCGGCGACCTTGCCTTCCTTTTCCGCTTGGTCGAGGAGCTTTACCTCCTTGGGATCGGCGCCCTTGAGTTCGATGTTGGCCTGCCCGGTCAGGCCGGCAAGCCCGATATCGGCTTGCGTCGATTTGGTGATCGGCGTCATGCGGTCGATCTCGGTATCGGCGATGGCAACCGTCGGATTGTCGACATCAATATAGACGCGCTTGACGTCGCCGACCTTGACGCCGTTGAACAGCACGAAACTTCCGCGGCCGAGCCCGGAGGCCGAGCCCGGAATGCGCACGCGCAGCAACGTCGTCTCGCCCTTGTCGCCGATCGCCGCCGTCCAGTAGACGAAGGCAAACGCCGCCAGGATCGCGGCCAGCGTGAAGATGCCGACAATGACGTAGTTGGCTCTGGTTTCCATTGTCCCACTTATGGCTATGCGCGCGCCGCAAGATCAAGTTGCCGGGCGCGTTTTCCGCGGAAATAGGATTTTACCCACGGTTCCTCGCTCTTCAGCATGTCGTCGATGGTGCCTTCGACCAGCACTTTCTTCTTGCCGAGCACGGCCACCCGGTCGCAAGCGGTGAACAGCGTGTCGAGGTCATGCGTCACCATGTAGACGGTCAGATCCATCGTATCGCGCAGCTTGACCACCAGCTCGTCGAACTCCGCCGCGCTGATCGGATCGAGACCCGATGTCGGCTCGTCGAGGAAGACGATGTCGGGATCGAGCGCCAGCGCCCGCGCCAGCGCGGCGCGCTTGATCATGCCGCCGGACAGTTCGGATGGGAATTTTTGCGCCGCGTCGGGCGGCAGCCCGACCAGCTCGATCTTGAGCATCGCCAGTTCGTCCATCAGCTTTCGCGGCAGGTCGAGATATTCGCGCATCGGCACCTGGACGTTTTCCAGCACCGTCAGCGCCGAGAACAGGGCGCCGTGCTGGAACAGCACGCCAAGCCGCATGTCGATGCGCAGACGCTCGGCATCATCAGCCTTCTCGATATCGACGCCGAACAGCCTGATCGTGCCCGACTGCTTGCGTGTCAGGCCGAGAATGGTGCGCAGCAGAACGGATTTGCCAGCACCCGAGGCGCCGACAAATCCAAGGATTTCGCCGCGCCTTATGTCGAGCGACAGTCTGTCGAGGATAAGCTTGTCGGCAAAGGAAACGCTGATGTCGTGCGCGGAAAGCACGATATCGCCCTCGCCCGCGTCACCCGCCAATGCACCCGCCCTTTTCCTGTTTCGCAGCTTCATCTCAGAACTCGATCGCTGCGTAGAACATGGCAAAAAGCCCGTCGAGGATGATGACGACGAAGATCGACTTCACCACAGAGGCGGTGACGTGCTGGCCGAGCGATTCGGCGCTGCCGCCGACCTTCATGCCTTCGACCGAGGCAATCGTGCCGATGATCATGGCCATGAACGGCGCCTTGATCAGGCCCGCAAAGATGGTGCTGAGATCGATGGCGACGCGCAGCCGGTCGATGAAGGCGGCGGGCGGGATGTCGGAATAGAGCCAGGCAGCCAGGATGCCGCCGCCGAGTGCGGCGAAATTGGCGATGATGGTCAGGCACGGCAAGGCGATGACCAGCGCCACGAGCCGCGGAAAGACCAGGACGCCGATCGGGTTGAGCCCGATGACCTTCAGCGCGTCGACCTCCTCGCGCATCTTCATCGAGCCGATCTCGGCGGTGATCGCGCTGCCGGAGCGGCCGGCGATCATGATCGCCGTCATCAGCACGCCGAGTTCGCGCAGGATCAGCACGCCGACGAGGTCGACGACGAAGATATCGGCGCCGAAATAGCTGAGCTGATAGGCGCCCTGCTGGGCGACGATGGCGCCGACGATCGCCGACATCAGCACCACCACCGGAATGGCGCCGACGCCCATACGGTCGATCTGGTTGAAAATCGCCGCCGGGTTGACGGCATGGCCACGGCCGAGCTTCATCTGCGCGCCACGGATGGTGGCGCCGAGGATGTTCATCGAGGCCAGAAAATCGTCGCGCATCTCGTAGACCCGGCGGCCAACCGCCTCCAGCGCGCGAATGACGATGTTGGGCGGTCGCACCGGGCCGGATTCGGGTTCGCGCCGCACGGCCTCGCCGACAGCTTCGAGCAGGATCGAAGCGATCTCGCTCTGGCCTTGCATCTGGATTTCGACACCCTTCTTCTCGAAGGCGCTGACCAGCCGGTCGATCAGCCAGGCGCCGGCAGTGTCCATCTTCTCGATCTTGGAAACATCGAGCGCCAAGATTTTGAAGCCGCTTCGCTTTTCGATCTTGCGCATGTCGGCGTCGACGAGTGCAACGGTCCGTGTCGTCCAGATTCCGGAGAAAGCGCAGCCAAGAACGCCGTCCTCCTCGCCGATCGCCACGCGCGGTTCGTGGTCAGCCTCCCCTGCGGTCGTGCCGCTTGCGTCGCGCTTGCCGATGGTCAACATGGCGTCCTGTTTAGCCTGACGGGTCTGACCTGTCGATTTGCCGACAACGCTTGTCGCACAGCAGGAGCAGAAAAATATGGCGCGTGTCATTTCGGTCGAGGCCGAGCGTTTTCCCATCGCCGGAACCTTCACCATTTCGCGCGGTTCCAAGACCGAAGCCGAAGTGATCTCCTGCACGATCAGCGACGGCGGCCATTTCGGCCGCGGCGAATGCGTCCCCTACAAGCGCTATGGCGAGACGATTGAGGGCGTGCGCGAGGCGATCGACGCCATGCGCGGCCGGATCGCCGATGGCATCAGCCGCAGCGCCTTGCTCGATGCCATGCCGGCCGGAGCCGCCCGCAACGCCTTAGACTGCGCCCTATGGGATCTGGAGGCGAAGCTCAGCGGAACATCGGTGGCGGTTGCGATAGGTGCTGTTCCCTTGCAGGCGCTCGAAACCGCCTACACGCTGTCGCTGGGCGAGCCGGAGGCGATGGCGGCGCAGGCCCGCGCCAATGCGGCGCGGCCGCTGCTCAAGGTCAAGATCGGCGGCGACAACGACATTGCCCGCATCCGGGCGGTCAGGCAGGCAGCGCCAGACAGCCGCATCATCCTCGACGCCAATGAGGGCTGGAGCGACGACAACATCGTTGCGAACCTCGCCTTTGCCGCCGAACAAAGCATCGCGCTGATCGAACAGCCGCTGCCGGCCGGTCATGACGAGATCCTGCGCCATATCGCCCATCCGGTGCCGATCTGCGCCGATGAAAGCGTGCACGAGGCTAAGAATCTCGAAGCGCTTGTCGGTCTTTACGATGCCGTCAACATCAAGCTCGACAAGTCGGGGGGCCTGACGGCGGCACTGGTGCTGCGCGATCGCGCCCGCGAACTCGGTTTCGGCGTGATGGTCGGCTGCATGGTCGGCACCTCATTGGCGATGGCGCCAGCGGTGCTGCTTGCCCAGCATGCCGATTTCGTCGACCTCGACGGTCCGCTGCTGCTTGCCCGCGACCGGGTACCGGGCCTTGTCTACCAGGGATCGCTGGTGTCACCGCCCGATACGGCGCTCTGGGGCTGAGCGCGCAGCAAGGCCGATCAGCGCCAGTCCGATCAACGCAATCGGGATCATGGCAAAGAAGCCGTCGACACCGAGACGGTCGTAGAGCGGGCCGGACGCCAGCGTCACCACCGCCATGAAGAAGCCGTTGGAGAAATAGGCAATGCCTTGCGCGGCACCTGTCCGCTCCTCGGAGATCGTTTCGCCGATCATCTTCTGCAGCCCGATCAGCCCCAGCGCCACCGAGACCGAGTGCAGCGACTGGACAGCGAAGAAGCCGGGAATGCCGAGGCCGAGCGGCCAGACCAGCGGAAAGGCGATCCAGCGCACGATGGAGCCGATTCCGGCCATCACCATGACCGACACGACGGAGAACCGGCCGAAAAAGCGGGTGAACATCATGAACATGCAGACTTCCGACACCACGCCCCAAGCCCATAAGAGACCGACTACCGAATCGCCGAGGCCGATCGACTTCCAGTAGATGGAGACGAAACCGTAGAGGAATGCGTGGCTGGCGGTGATGACGCCGACGCCCGTGGAAAAATACAGGAAATACGGGTTGAGAAGCTTCGGCGCTGAATGCTGGATGTCGGTGGCCGACAGCGGCGAGGCGCGCCGCGGACGGCCAAGGCGCGGCGCCAGCAGGCCGGCGGCAAGGGCGGCGGCAAACGCCACCAGAATGATAACCGGAACGGCTTGTGAACCGGTTACCGACAGAATGAAGCCGCCGGCGATATTGGCGAACAAATAGGAGATCGAGCCCCATTTGCGCATGCTTGTGTAGTTCGAACCGAAGCGGCGGACACCCGAAAGAGCCAGCGAATCGGCGATCGGCGAATGCGGCGTCCAGACGATGGTCAGCGCCAGCGAGACCGCCAGCACCATCGCATAGGTGGGTGTCAGGAAATAACCTGCCGACAAAAGCAGCGACGCAGCCATCAGCGCGACATAGACGTCGGCGCGGTCCCTGGCACGGTCGGCCAGCGCGGTCAGCAGCGGCGTCGTCACCACGCGCAGGAACATCGGCGCCGCCAGAATGATCGCGATCTGCTCGGCATGAAAACCCTTGGCCTGCAACCACAGCGGAAAATACGGCAAGTGCGTTCCGAGCGGCACGAAAAGCGTCGCGAAGATCAGGCTCATGCGCAGTTCGAAATGTGGCGGCTTGACGAGTTGTTCGGGCGAGAGCTGCGGCAGGGACATGAATCGATCCAATCGCGCTGTATTCGACCGGAGGGCAACGCGTATCGATCCCTTAACATGGACGAAAACCGGACGAAACCGGTTGGACTAATTGATTGATTCCGAAGTCCGAAAGGACTTCGGACTAGGCCGCCTGCCCTACCCGGTCCTCGATGAGCAGCGGGATAAAGGGCTCGTCCGGCGCCTCGGGCAGCACCTGCGCCCAGGTCAGGATTTCCATGCGGCCGTCAAAATGCTCGACCACAGCCGTACAACTTTCCACCCAGTCGCCGGTGTTAATGTACTGGACATCGCCAAAATTTTCGATGACGGCATGATGGATGTGGCCGCAGATGACGCCATCGACATGCGAACGGCGCGCCTCGTCGGCAAGCATGGTCTGGAACGAGCCGATGAAGTTCACCGCCTTCTTGACGTTGTGCTTGGCCCAGGACGAAAACGACCAATAAGGCAGGCCGAGCAGTTGGCGCAGCCGCGTCACCACGCGGTTGACCAGCATGGCCGCGTCATAGGCGTGGTCACCGAGATAGGCGAGCCAGCGCGCATTGTGGACCACGGTGTCGAACTGGTCGCCATGGATGACGAGCAGCCGCTTGCCGTCGGCGGTCTCGTGGATGGCGCGATCGGCAACGACGATGCCACCGAAATGCACGCCCTGGAACTGGCGGGCGAACTCGTCATGGTTGCCGGCGATGTAGGTGATGTTGGCGCCCTTGCGCGCCTTGCGCAGCAGTTTCTGCACGACGTCATTATGGCTCTGCGGCCAATGCCAGCTCCGCCGCAGCCGCCAGCCATCAACGATGTCACCCACGAGATAGATGATATCGGCATCGTGATATCGAAGGAAATCGATCAGGAACTCGGCCTTGGCCGCCTTCGAGCCCAGATGGACGTCGGAAATGAACATGCTGCGGAAAGTGCGGGGCTCTTGGCCGGACATCGCGATTTCACCGTTGCTTTCGCGAGCCTATGCCCCGATTCATGCAACAACCGTATGACGGTTGCGATTGGTCCAGCCGAAGGACTAGCTTGCCGGCCAAATCACAGGAGAAATCGTCATGGATCTCGGTATCCGCGGAAAGAAGGCCATCGTCTGCGCTTCGAGCAAGGGACTTGGGCGCGGTTGCGCCATGGCGCTGGCGGAAGCCGGCTGCGACGTCGTCGTCAACGGACGCAATGCGGAGCTGGTGGCGAAAACCGCCGCTGAGTTGCGCGAGCGCTATGGCGTCACGGTGACGGAAGTCGTCGGCGACGTCTCGAAGCCGGAGGTGCAGAAGGCGCTGCTCGTGGCTTGCCCCGAGCCGGACATCCTGGTCAACAACAATGGCGGACCGCCGCTTCGCGATTTCCGCACGCTCGATCGCGAAAAGATCCTCGAAGGCGTTACCCAGAACATGGTGACTCCGATCGAGCTCGTGCAGGCCGTGCTGGACGGCATGGCGGCGCGCGGCTTCGGTCGCATCGTCAACATCACCTCGCTGTCGGTCTATGTGCCCATTCCCGGCCTCGACCTGTCGTCCGGCGCGCGTGCCGGCCTGACCTCGTTCCTTGCCGGCGTGGCCAGAACGGTTGTCGACCGCAACGTCACCATCAACAGCCTTCTGCCGGGCAAGCTCGACACCGACCGGCTGCGCGGCCCGCATGAGGGCGGCACAGTCGAAAGCCCTGAGGCCGCAGCCGCGCGCAAGACCCGCATCAGCGCCGATGTTCCGGCCAAGCGGCTCGGCACGCCGGAGGAATTCGGCCAGATCTGCGCCTTCCTGTGCTCGGTCCATGCCGGCTATCTGACCGGGCAGAACATACCGGTCGATGGTGGTCTTTACGTCAGCGCCTTTTGATCAACTTATCCGTGAAACGGTCGGAGACGTCCGTCAGAAAATCGTCATAAGTATTTGATTGTCCAAGGCTTTCTACGCGCCGCCGGGTATTGCCGCCGGCGCGTCAATTAGCGTCGCGAAAAACCACGGGTGCATGCTAAAAGGGAATCTCCAGCCAGATTTCGAGGGAGCGGCCGCATGGAAGGCGAGAGCAAAAAGACGGCACGTTCGGACCTCGACGAAGCCGCCCTCTACTTCCACAAGCACCCAAGGCCGGGAAAGCTCGAGATACAGGCGACCAAGCCGCTCGGCAATCAGCGCGACCTCGCGCTCGCCTATTCCCCCGGCGTCGCCGCCCCCTGCTTGGAAATCCGCGACGATCCGGCGACCGCCGCCGACTACACCGCACGCGCCAATCTGGTCGGTGTCGTCACAAACGGATCGGCCGTGCTCGGCCTCGGCAATATCGGCCCGCTGGCCTCCAAACCGGTCATGGAAGGCAAGGCCGTCCTGTTCAAGAAGTTCGCCGGCATCGATGTCTTCGACATAGAGATCGACGCGCCCGCTATCGAGCGCATGGTCGAGACGATCTCGGCCCTCGAGCCGACCTTCGGCGGCATCAACCTCGAGGACATCAAGGCACCGGAATGCTTCGAGGTCGAGGAACAGCTGAAGGCCCGCATGGGCATACCGGTGTTCCACGACGACCAGCACGGCACCGCCATCATCGTCGCTGCCGCCGTGCTCAACGGGCTGGAGTTCGCCGGCAAGACCATATCGGACATCAAGATCGTCACCTCCGGCGCCGGGGCTGCCGCCCTTGCCTGCCTCAACCTGCTGGTCTCGCTCGGCGCCAAGGTCGAAAACATCTGGGTCACCGACCGTTTCGGCGTCGCCTACAAGGGCCGCACCGATGAGATGGATCGTTGGAAAGACCCCTATGTGAAGGACACCGAGGCGCGCACGCTGGCCGACGTCATTTCGGGCGCCGACGTCTTTCTCGGCCTGTCGGCGGCAGGCGTACTGAACCCGGAACTGCTCCAGCACATGGCGCCGAAGCCGCTGATCCTGGCGCTGGCCAACCCCAATCCGGAGATCATGCCGGAAATAGCGCGTGCAGCGCGTCCGGATGCGATGATCTGCACCGGCCGGTCCGATTTTCCCAATCAGGTCAACAACGTACTGTGTTTTCCTTACATTTTTCGCGGTGCGCTCGACTGCGGCGCCAGCGCCATCAATGAGGAGATGAAGATGGCGGCGGTGCGGGCAATCGCGGCGCTCGCACGCGAGGAACCTTCGGACGTCGCTGCCCGCGCCTATTCCGGCGAGACGCCGATCTTCGGCCCTGAATTCCTGATCCCTTCGCCCTTCGATCCGCGGCTGATCCTGCGCATAGCGCCCGCGGTCGCCAAGGCAGCCTGCGACACCGGCGTCGCAACGCGGCCGATCACCGACTTTGCCGCCTATATCGACAAGCTGAACCGCTTCGTCTTCCGCTCCGGCCTGGTGATGAAGCCGGTGTTCTCGTCCGCCAAGGCATCGAGCGCCAAGCGCGTCATCTATGCCGACGGCGAGGACGAGCGCGTGCTGCGCGCTGCCCAGGTGGTGCTCGAGGAAGGCATCGCCGAGCCGATCCTGATCGGCCGCCCGCACGTCATCGAAGTGCGCCTGAAGCGCTACGGCCTGCGCATCAAGCCCGGCGTCGATTTCGGCCTCATCAACCCGGAAGACGATCCGCGCTACCGCCACTATGTCGACCTTTTGATCGAACACGCCGGCCGGCGTGGCGTGACGACGGAGGCCGCGCGCACCATGGTGCGCACCGACAACACGGTGATCGCAGCACTTGCGCTGAAACGCGGCGATGCCGACGCCATGGTCTGCGGCCTCGAAGGTCGGTTCGAGCGGCATCTGCGCAACGTCACCTTGATCATCGGCCCCCGCGCCGGCATCAAGGACCACGACCTGTCGACGCTTTCAATGCTGATCTCGCAGCGCGGCATCATCTTTCTGACCGACACCCACGTCTCCGTCGACCCGACGGCGGAAGAAATCGCCGAGATGACGGTGCTGGCGGCGGAAGAAATCCAGCGCTTCGGCATCGAGCCGAAGGCAGCACTCTTGTCGCATTCCGATTTCGGCTCGCGCGATTCGCCCAGCGCCCTGAAGATGCGGCAAGCAGCGGCGATCCTGGCGCGCATCGCGCCTGACCTTGAATGCGATGGCGAGATGCATGCGGACACTGCTCTGTCGGAGCACCTGCGCCAGCGCGTCTATCCCCATTCGAGACTGAAGGGCGAAGCCAATTTGCTGGTGTTCCCCAACCTCGATTCGGCCAACATCACGCTGACGGCGCTCAGAACCATGACGGATGCGCTGCATGTCGGGCCGATCCTGCTCGGCACCGACATGCCGGCGCATATATTGACGCCGTCTGTCACCTCGCGCGGCGTCGTCAACATGACGGCGCTTGCCGTGGTCGAAGCCGCCCACAAGGCACAAGCGGTCGTCAATCTGGGCTGAACACGGATTTCGCGGTAAACTGCAGTTAACCGCGAACACGGTAGCCTTGCGGGGCTAACAGTCGGATTTGGAAGGCGGAGTTTGGGCGGATGGCAACCGGAGGGTGGAAGCAGGCGCATGCTGCCGTGCTGCTTAGCCTGCTGTTGTCCGCAACCTGGGGAGTAGCCAAGCCACAGGCTGCTTCGCGGGTCTGCCGCCAGTTGGAAGCCGATCTTGCCGCGTCCTCGCGCGGCGGCGGTGGCGGTCCGGCGCTAGTCCGGAAATACGATTCCGCGATTGCCAGGCAGCATGAGCAGATTTCGAAGGCTCGCAGCCAGGCGAGCCAGGCCGGGTGCGGTTTTTCGCTGTTTGGCCGCAACCTCAATCAATGCGCCGGGCTCAACGCCACCATCGACCGCATGAATGCCAATCTCGACGCCTTGCAAAACAAGCGCGAGCGGCTGGCTGGCGGTGGCTCTCGCCGCGATCGCGGACGCGTCCTGGCGGCGCTCGACGCCAATGGCTGCCGCGACGACACCGTTGCGCCTCGGCGTGCGCCTTTGCAGGAAGCGAACCGCGACGGCGGCAGCGCAAACCTGTTCGATCAGCTCTTCGGCGGCAACAGCAAGCAGCTCAATATG
>NZ_RZQP01000167.1:0-14146 GCF_003998165.1 Mesorhizobium sp. M7A.F.Ca.US.007.01.2.1
GGACGGTGGTGTCTCATCTGAAGGCGGCCGATGATGGTCCCGGCTAATCCAGTACGGGCACGTAAATTAGTGTTTGGTTGAAAGCGCCGCCACACAGTCTTCCAGGATGGCCAGGCGAAACCGGAGCCACTTTAATTCTTGGCCGACTTGCGCCAGCTTTAACATACCGGCCGAGCTCGCCACTCTTCGCCTCTGCTCCTCTTCCAAAGACGAGATTTTCACGCGCAACTCGAAGGCTTCTGTAGCCTTCGAGTTCCTAACTAACATCCGGGCACGCATATCCAACCCCACGCAGAAGAAACGTCGCCCTGAAATCGCACGGGCTGCGTTAAACTCTGGCGTTCAAATCATCGAGGATTTTAGTGATCACTAAAATAATGATCGATGCACCGAGGTATGTAGATTTCCATTGCATTGTGCGCGCCATCCATGAACTCCGTGGAAAAAACTCACAGTTGGGAAGACGACGAATGAGCGCAGGGGATCGTGCGCAAGGCCCAGCGATGGTTGCGGGCGACCCTTCAACATTGACAAACCGTATTGGTGAACTCGCCGGGCGAGGCCCCCCCAACTACTGCCTCAAGCCCGACGAGCTGCCCGGGATCAGCCGGCAACCGCCTTCGGTGCAAGACGGGTGCCAGCACTTCCGTCCTGAAGTGAGACAAACGGAGACCACCATGCGCGACGCGATCTGATGGAGCGACCAGGCAACGGCTGGACGCCATGGGCGAAGGGTGCCGGCGAACACGACATCGAGAAAATCTTGTGGATGGCTCGGGTGTTGCATTTCCCGAAACTGAACTCGAGCGCTTGGTTCGACGGCAGCGAACTCGACGGCATCGCTCATTGGGGCTTCCGCAGCGAGAAGTGGACCATGAAGGCGAAGCCGGCCGACCGGCAACCGCTGCCCGAGGTCTACGGGCTGGCGCGGGAAGCGCAGAAGCAGGCCGAGGTCGATCTCTTCCGGGCAAGGGCGAATGCGCGCTTCCTGCTGGCCACAGGCGGGCGTCAGCACGCGCAAGTGCATCGCCGGCGTATGATGGCGGCCGGGAATGTAGGCGGCATTCGACTTTGGAGCACGACGCAGAAATCAAGCCTGGAGCGAAAAGATGCGAGCCCTTGCCCTCGCCACGAGGACAGATAGGGCATATGATTGAAGACAGCCGGCTCGGACTTGACGAGCTGGCTATTTGAGAGCGGGAAACGCCGCTTTAACTAAGGCGCTTGTTTCACGCGCTCTCATATTGCCCGCTGCGGCCGGCCTCTGCTTTGCGCGATCCCGGTCGCTACTGCACTAACCCCTGAAGGAGAAGTGAGCTTTTCACTGGAGGAGAAGTCATCATGCATTACCTTCCCAGACGTGAATTCATCATTCAAGGCGGAGCAGCCCTTGTAGCCCTGACGTCCTTTCAATCGCGGATTGCCTATGCCTTTCCAACCCGGGCCGGCGAGGAAGTCATCAAATGGCTCGATCAGCTGCCGCCGAACCCGGTACCGGAAGTCATCAAAAATCAGCTGGTGTGGGAGGATCTCGATTCCTGGGTGACGCCCAACGACAAGTTCTTTTCAATCGCGCATTTCAACCGGCCGGTCATCGACGAAACTACGTGGAAGCTCGAAATCGGCGGTTCCGTCAAAAAGCCAACAGCCCTGACGCTCGCCGACATCAGGGCTCGACCGCGCCAGGAAGTCACGTTCACGGTCGAATGTTCGGGCAATACTGGCCTACCGTTTTTCAATGGTGGGATTGGCAATGCTCGCTGGGCGGGTACGCCGCTCGCCCCGATCCTCAAGGAGGTCGGAGTCCTCGACAGTGGGATCGAGGTTGTCTTCTGGGGCACCGATGAAGGAGAAATAAAGCGAGCCGACGACATCAAGTTCACGCAGAACTTTGCGCGCAGCATGTCGCTCACCGACGCCATGGACCCCAAAAACATCCTCTGCTACGAGATGAACGGGACTCCCTTGCCTCCTGATAACGGCTTCCCGCTGCGGCTGATAGCGCCGGGCTGGTACGGGATCGCGAACGTGAAATGGCTCAAACGAATGGACGTGAGCGACCAGCGCTTCGAGAACCGGTTTATGGGACGCGATTATGTCACACTGCGCGAGGAGGAGCACAACGGAGAGACGGTATGGGTGGAAACCTCTGTCGGGCGGGCGCGCTTGAAGTCTGCACCGGCCCGGGTCACTCATATCGGCAGTGACCACCGGATCGTCGGGGCGGCCTGGGGCGCGCCGATCGACCGGGTCGAGGTGAAGATCGATGACGGGCCATGGATGCCGGCGGCCATCGACGAAACCGACAAGACGGACTTCGCTTGGAAGATATGGTCCGTCGACTGGCCCAAGCCCTCCGCCGGGGAGCACACAGTCACCTCGCGTGCGGTTAGTACTGGAGGGCAGGTCCAACCCGCAATGGACGATCCCATCATCGCCAAGAAGCATACCTACTGGGAAAGTAACGGTCAGGTGACGCGACGTATCGATATTCACTGACTGGCGGAAAGCCGTATCAAAGTGTCTGAGATCGACGTGACCCCATGTTTTTGGCATGGGGTCATCAAAGCCCGATGTCGCCACATCACCCCGATGTGGAACTCGATCCGCCGCTCTTCCGTGCGCTTCTGCGCTACTGCGCGCGGCGTGCTGGGATCGTCGGGCCTCTGGCAGCGCTCCTGCTACTACTCCCGTTTGAGCCGTCGCGTCATGGCTGAGCGCTCCTTTGCCGCAAGTTAGGCCTTGCGGAGGACTAGGGCCAGTTCACAATCTGAAGCGGAACGCTTCCGAAGCTGCCTTGGCGCCTCCGCGTCTTCTAGCGTCATGGTGATCGTCATTCGAGCAATCCCGACCAACGAAGGTACCATGACCAGAGGACCTTCCGCTTCCGGCCCCGCCGCACTCAGCTTCATCTCGTTTCCGATTCTCGGAGCCACCGAATGAACAGGTCAAGAATTCGCTGACGTCGTCCGTCGAGGGACATCGTTTTCGGCCCGGTACGAAATCGGGGTCGGGGCTGGGAAAGGCGAACGATATCGCGGCTGTTGAGGAAGATGGCACGGTGAGATCAAGCGGTCAGCCTTCTGTCGAACTCCCTTCCTCCCGGGTTTGATGTAGTCTGGGCCGGTAGTCGCCGTCAGCCATGGAGTTGGATACCATGACGTATTTCGATCTAGGCACCTTCTCCCGCCGGCTGGACAACACGCCTTCCGAGGCGCAGATGTGGTTCGACCGGGGGCTGATCTGGCAATACGGATTTAACCACGAAGAGGCCATTGCCTGTTACGAGCGTGTGCTCGAAGTGGCGCCTACAAACGTCATGGCGCGGTGGGGAATTGCCCACTGTCTAGGTCCAAACTACAACAAGCTATGGACCTCCTTCGGGCCTGAAGAGCGTATTGTCGCTTTGACGCGGGCGCATGTATTGTTGGCGGAGGCGTGCCATCTGCCTGCAATCGAAGTCGAGCGCGCATTGCTTGATGCGCTGACGTCGCGGTTCCCTACTGACCCGGAGATTACGGATTATGGCCCTTGGACTGACGATTTCGCTGCAGCGATGCGCACAGTATACGAGAGTTTCCCTGACGATCTAGATGTGACCGCGATCTTTGTCGAGGCGCTGATCAACCGCACGCCTTGGGCGCTGTGGGATACTCGTACCGGGCAGCCTGCGGCTGGCACCTCGACGGAGGAAGCGCACGCGGCTCTGGACCGCGCCTTCACGACCCAGCCAGCAGCCTGGGGACATCCGGGGTTGTTGCATTTCTACATTCATCTGATGGAGATGTCGTCGACGCCGGAAAAAGCCTTGCCGCATGCAGATCGGTTGGTGCGCCTCGTGCCAGACTCTGGGCATCTTGTGCATATGGCGACGCATATCGACGTGCTTTGCGGCGATTACCACAAAGTCGTGATGCGCAACCGGCAGGCGGCTCAGGTGGATCGTTCATATTTCGCTCATGCAGGCGGCAAGAACTTTTACACGGTCTACCGGATCCACAACCTTCACTTTCAAATCTACGGGGCCATGTTTCTTGGTCGCCCGTCGGACGCCTTCGAAGCTGCGAGGGCATTGGTGGAAAACCTGCCAGAGCCGGTGGTGCGTTACATGCCAGAGATGTTTGAAGCCTTTGCGCCGATGAAGTTGCACGTACTTATCCGCTTTGGACGCTGGTCCTGTATCCTGGAAGAGGCCTTCCCCGAGGATGCGGAGCTTTACTCCTACAGCGCCGTCCTGTTGCATTATGCCCGGACAGTGGCTCTGTCCAACCTCGGTAGAATTCCCCAAGCCGAGGAAAGCGCTAGCCTTTTCGCGGCAGCGCGCGATGCAGTGCAACCCGAGCGCATGCTGTTCAACAACCCCTGCGCCGATATCCTGAAGGTTGCCGAAGCGATGATGCTGGGGGAGTTGCACTACAAATCCGGCCGCGTCCATGAAGGTCTGGATTTCCTGCGGCATGCGGTCGATCTCGACGACAATTTACTTTATGACGAGCCATGGGGTTGGATGCAGCCGACGCGACACGCGCTTGGCGCATTGCTGATGGATGCCGAACGATATGGCGAAGCTGAGGCTGTCTATCGCGCTGACCTTGGGCTTGATGCGACGTTGCCGCGGCCTTGCCAACACCCACGCAACGTCTGGAGCCTTCACGGCCTGCTTGAATGCCTTAGCCGACGGGGTGACGCGGTAGAAATCAGCGACGTCCGACAGCAGTTGGATCAGGCTCTGGCGCATGCAGAAGTGCCCATCATGGCATCATGTGCCTGTCGGAGTGCACCGCGATAAGTGGCAAGGTTCCGCTCGCTAGTTGCAACGTCCTCAGCGCCAAAAGAGCCAGCATCGAGTCGCACGCATCCATTGCGCGCGAAGACGGGCAGATGGCCCATCCGCAGGCTGAACTCCTGTCGTAGCCGCCCATACGATGGATGCGCGTGATGCATCGAACTGACAGCTTCGAGCAAGTGTGAGGACGTGGGGTGTCTGGATCACAGTGGGCACCTTACACCGGAGGGAGGACATAGATCAGCCGAAAAGTGAATGAACGTCCGTCAACGATTTTCCGGCCTCGTCATTCAGAACACTTCGCCGGGATAAGCCCCCCACAAGTCGAACTGTTTGATGAAGCCTGACATCG
Organism: Mesorhizobium sp. M7A.F.Ca.US.007.01.2.1; assembly: GCF_003998165.1. Classification (NCBI taxonomy): domain Bacteria; kingdom Pseudomonadati; phylum Pseudomonadota; class Alphaproteobacteria; order Hyphomicrobiales; family Phyllobacteriaceae; genus Mesorhizobium; species Mesorhizobium sp. M7A.F.Ca.US.007.01.2.1. The sequence goes on from NZ_RZQP01000167.1 coordinate 5,139, forward strand.
AACTCAGCGCGACGCTGCACCATTGACCATCGCATCCCCTGAGTTTGACTTCAACGGCAGGTTCCAGCCAGGAGATAACCGGGCCGTCGAATTTAGCCTTTTTGCGTAGAGCAACGTTACCTTTGCTCCAAGGAGCGATCACGGCCGTTCTGCGTCCAGACAGAAGCGGAGCATAGATCCATCCGCTGGCCCCGCTCCAATCCCGTACCCGCCGCCATTTGCCAAATTGCTGGTAAATCTCAAGGGGAATGCCCGGGCGCATGTAGACCCATTCAATGCTGTAATCGACACCAGGGCCGATCCGCAGGTTCGCGGGTGAACCTTTCAACGAGACGAAGCGGGGTATAGGAACGCTAGTGGTCTCGGCTCGCAATCCTGTCGTCGGTGCAGAAGCGGCTACCAAGCCAACCGTGAGAGCAGATCGAATGAGCGCCCACGCTTTAAAAACCTGGGCGCCGCGTTCGGTTTCGAAAAAGGATTGCATGCGGCGCGGCCGGACCACCTCACACCATAGTTTTTGTTAAAGGGGTCTGCACAATGGAGTCGACCCCTCGCATCAAACCAGAAGCCCGTGAGCTAATAAGCGGATCGGGCGGACCGAGCTGAAAGCCTCTTGGTGCCAGGAAGAGCAGGACGACAGCAATCGCTATCAGCAGGATAACGATAGCGGTATTGAAGAACTCTCTCATCTTCTTCATCCAAGGATCCACGCGCCTGGGTGGTTTTCTCCAAGTCGATTGAGCGGCTTTGGAGCGACTACCGTGCGTCGCCGGACTTCGCTCAACGAGCTGATTTGCAAATCTTGCTCGCTTTCAAGGCGGCGGTGAGCCCCATCAGCGAATAGGCGTACTGGGTTTGTGTACCTCTCCAGGACGTGGCCAACAGCTTCATTTTGCTGGCTGCCCGCATGGCATTGACCATCGATCGATCCTCTTCGGCGCTCGCCAACCAAGCCTTGTTGTCTTGAGTAAACATTGAGAAGTGCTCGTCTGCGATCACCACATCGATGTCCGACCCTAGCTTAAGCCGATACCCCATGACGGCTTCGGGCTGGTCATCCTTCGGCGCTCGCGAGATCATGACAAAATTCTCGCCATGATCGACATCCGCAGGAAGTTCGGAAACAGGGACACTCAGGACATAGCACCATGTTGTGTCTGAACGATAAGAATAGACGCCCCATGCACCGTGCTGAGAGAGAAGTCTGGGGCCAGCTTGCACCCAAGTGATAGAAAGTAGCAAGGATGCAATGCTTGCCACAACTGCTTTGATGGTCATCATATCCTTCCAGATTTCATAGCGCAGCAAACGTGGTCAAGGTGATTTCCGTATCACTGAGGTTTGAGGATGGGTTTCTCAATGGGAGCTTTGGAAGTTGTGACAACCATCAAGGCGGCCGTGCTTCGGCCTGATCGAGCTGCCTCAGTCGGGCGTTGGACTTTGCCTTCGTGCGGAAGTCCAACATTTGCCCTTCAGTAGTCCCGGATCGCAACAAGCCGGTCCCCTTTGACCGTGGCGATAACGAGATGGGACGCCCACGGATAGTACCGTGGCAAAGCCGCCGCCTGGTCGGTCAGTGTTGCGCCATAAAGGCCGCACAATTCGCCGCCGAGCAGTCGAGCACGATCGCCTTTGCCGTCCAACATGGCTATGTAGTCTCCGTCGTACGGGTAACCGATGAGCGCGATCTCCTCATAGTCTTCTAGCTTCCGCATACTCGTCTCGTGTGCCGTCTGCCGCATCCGTGGTCAGCGGGGCCGTGTCTCCGCTGCGCCAATCACGCCTGGAATGTTTGTGATTTTCATCGGCGGACCGGCCCAGCGGCCATGGACAGGGGGACAACCGCTGGGCCAATGAGAGCGCGCTCCTCCCGACCGCGAGCACTGACGTTGTCGTGATCATCAGCACTCGCGCTGCGCTCCCAAGATGGCGCTGCCGCTCCCGGCATTGGACGATGGTCCGCTGCTTGATGCGCCACGTCGAAGTTCACTCTCATGCGGCATATACCGAGCGTGGCGGGAAACTATTCCGGCACGGCGACTATTTTTCGGAAGGTTGGCGCGGGAGGCTGGCGCGCGCCACCGCTGTCGTCAATTCGTCGGCGATGGCCAGCGATAATCAGGTAGCTGCAGAGCGTCGGCAATTTCTCGCCCGATGGCCAATCGTGCGACACCGGGGATTGCAAATGTGCTTATCACCAAGTTGCGCACAAACAGGCCCAATTGCGTCCTTGGTGCAAAGGCTGTGGCAAATCGCTCGGCGCCGCGCTGCTTCTTATCAATGTAATCCCGCAAGAGAGTTTCGTACGTGCGGAATGCCTCCTGATATCGTCCCTCGGCCCTGAAAAGTTCACCCGCCAAGATATAGGCCGAAATCATGGCCAGGGCTGAACCTTGTCCGGCCAACAAGGACACGCAAAACGCGGCATCGCCCGTTAGAGCAATGCGGCCTTGCGACCACCTGTTCATCCTGATCTGGCTGACGCTGTCGAAATAGAGATCGTCGATCCCATCCAGCGCATTCAAAATACTTGGACATTCCCACCCGCCACCGCCGTAAATTTTTCGCAGCACTGCCTTCTGCATTTCCAGCGTCGCTGGCACTGGGTCGTTGCCCGCAGCAAAGACGAACAAGAAGAGCGTTCGGTTATCACGCAGCGTGAAACGCCCGAGCATTCTTCCTGGCTGGCCGTACATCAAATACACGTCTTCGTCGCGTGGACGGTAGCCAGCGCACTCGAAGGCCGCGACAGCGTAACCGAGTTTCTTTTCGAACTGCTGCTGTGGCCCGAAGGCCAGACGGCGAACGCCGGAATGCAGACCGTCAGCGCCGATCACCAGATCGTACGCGCGCTCGCCTCCCTGCTTGAAGTTAACGCGCACACCGGCTGGATGTTCTTGAAGGCCGAGGATCTCATCATCGAATATGACTTCGGTCGTATCCTTTATCTTGTCGAAAAGCAGCTTAGAGAGATCGCTGCGTCCGAGTGTCACAAAGCGGCCCGCTGTCAGCTCAGTAAAAACGTCCGTGCCAAAACCTGTGACGCGCTTTCCACGATCGTTTACAAAGCGCACTTCGCGTACATGGTAGCCTACGCGATTGATCTCCTCCTCGAGCCCCATTCGCTCGGCGATGCCATAACCAAGGCCCCAAAAATCGATGACGTAACCTCCCGTGCGCAAATGGGGCGCTCGTTCGATTAGTGTTGGTCGGAATCCACCGGCTGCCAACCAGAAGGCAAGGGCGGGGCCGGCGATTCCGCCGCCGGAAATCAACACCGTTCCGTTGGCCATATTGAAAAGTTAGTGGAAGTCGCCGCTATGGCAAGGAGAGGTCAGTCGGCACGAGAATGATGATTCGCTGCCCAGGCCGCCGGGGACGGTGTCCCGTTAAACAGGCGGCTGGGAGTGCCTCTTTCCCAACAGAGGCAGCCTTCCCGTGACTCACGAGATTATAAGATCCCGAATGGTCCGTCGTTCGCGCGATGTGAGGTCCGCGGTGGATGTGGCAGCTTCGCCTGGTATTCTGGGCGGACGCATCGGGCGCGTTCGCGGCGCAGCTAATCGTTCGCAGCCGCACGAGAGTTTTTGTGAGATTCCAGCCAGTCAACCAATGCCATCCGAATGAGCTCAGGTCGACTCATGTTCATCTCGGCGGCTATTGCCGACAGAGCGGATTCGGTCGCCGCATCTAACGACACATGGGCGGTCTCGCGTAGCATTGTCGCTGCCCGTAGATTAGCCAGCCGTGCATTTTGGGCCTCGCCCCCGGAAGACACATCAGTCAAGTGAACGTTCCTTTCATCAACTTCCAGAAACTCCGCGCCTGCCGCTCCGTCGCCTTGAGATGGATCACATCGAAAACAACAGAGCGGATCGGTCCGGCACCAACTCCGCCGAAAATGCCGGGCCGCCAGGAAACGCCCGCGGGCGGACTTGCTCAAACAGCATCACTCTTGTGCTCCCCCAAACGGTGATGTTGGCGCGTTCCCTCATGGGCGCCTGCATCCGAACTCGATGGGGATTTCGCAAAACTGCAATTATTCACGGCCGATCAAATCTTCACTCGCACAGAGTATGAGAGCTATTCTTTGAGTGTCGGAAATTTGTAGCCGGGCCTGCGAAAGCCACAGCACGCGGCGCTCCGGAGACACAGCTCGCATTGCCGAGCGTGCGGCGGCGGTGATTTCGTATCCGCCGCAGCGGGCGCACTGGAATTCTACCGTTCGCAAGATAATGTCGGCCGCGAGCGCGGTTTCTTCGCAAATCGGGCACGTCGACGGGTAATACCGCAGGGCTCCTAGGGTCGGCGGCGGAAGCCTTATCATGCCGCCCGTCCCGAAGCCTCAACTCGCGAAGATGACTCAGGATTTCGCTGCTGAGGCACATTGCTGGTTGAGGAGATGTCTATCCCGCGACGAGTGCGGCCATGTCGGGTTTCATATGATACAAGCAGTCGGTCAATCTTTCTTGCGACGTCCGGCGTGGTCTTTTTCAGTTCCTGGAACGCCCACGTCACAAATGTCTCGGACAATCTGTCAGGCCGATACAGAATGACTTCGCGGGGATCTAACGGATTACTGAACGATACACCGACATCCGAACCAAGAAACCGTATGAAATGTTTCTGGATTTGTTCGGCAGACATGCAGTCTCACTTTCCTTTGACTAATGATAGCCCAATGGTCCTCAGCCCCGTATTTTGGCAGCGACGCTCCTTCGGGTGGCCACCTCGATTTCCTTAGCCTCTTTTTCAAGTCGGTCGGGCGCGGCAGGGCCCATCAGGGCGTAGGCCGTGCCGCCCGATTGCCAGTATATGGTCGGCACGCGCCCATCCGTAGCGGGAGTAGGCGGTACGGCGTCTTCGCCGCTCATCGCGACCGCAACCAGTGTGATCTGGCCAACGCTCGGTGTGTCAGCCGTCACGACAAGGCTCTGCCGCCCGTTCCAGGGCTGCACCTGAACATCTTTCACCCTCCATGTCGCTGGAAGAGCGGGCATGCTGATGTTCATGGCGCCGACCAGTCGCTCGATCTTGTCCTGCTTTGGCTCACTGCCCCTTTCGGGACCGGCATTCAGCTGGGCGACTCGCAAGGCATCACGCGCGGCAAGAATGAAATTCTCATCGGTGGTTTGCCCTCCCTGGCGGAGAGGCAGTGTCAATGAGTTGGCCGACCAACCCGCCAGAATGAGCAAGGCGGCTGCCGTTTGCAGTTTGAGCGCACTGAATATTCTTAGCCGTCGAAACGCACTTTCCAGTTGCTTGGCCTTGTCCACGCTAACTCGGGGCGGGAAAAGCCGCTGCGGTTGAGCGACGCGCAATGCTTCCATGCGCTGTGCCTGGGCAAAAACTTCCGCCGCCAGTTCCGGCTCCAGGGCAAGCCGTGCCTGGAGGTCGGATCTCTGAGGCTGGGTCAGTTCGCCGTCAAGGAAGCGATTGATCTCGTCCTCGGAAATACGGTCACTTGGCCACATCACGGCCTCCTACAACTTTTAACTGGGAAGGCGCGCAATCGCGTAGTTTTTCCATGTTGTTCTTCAGGGCAACTCGTGCGCGGCTCAGGCGGGACATAACAGTTCCCTGCGGTACGCCGAGTACTGTTGCGGCGTCAGAATAGGTGAAGCCGAGGACGCCGACCAAATGGAGAACTTCGGCTTGCTCCGTAGGCAACTCTCTCAGCGCCTTTCTGACATTGGAGAGTTCGGTGCTGTGCTCCTGCGATGGCAGTAACAGTGGGTCAGACTGCTCCGCAAAGGCGGCAATCCGCCGCCTCTCTGCGTCCGCACGCACCGCACTGGTTAGAAAGGTATTTCGCACGATTGTGATCAGCCAGGGCATGAGAGGACGCGAAGAATCGTAGCTGCGAGCCAAGGAAAGAGCGCGGACAAGCGACTCCTGCACCAAGTCGTCGGCGTCTGCGTCGTTGTGCGTAAGCACTCGACCATACCGCCACAGATCCTCCAGATGCGGAGTGACGTCGAAGCTCGCATTCATGTGCCGTATACTGAGACGATGGCGAAGCTATTCCAAGCCGGTGCGACTTTTTTGTCCTCAAGTGACCTTGGCACCGGGTTCAACTTCGAAAGCGAAGCTGCGGTGGTGAGGGGTCCGAGCCGCTGTTTGCGGCGGCTGCGCCGGCGGCAAGCCGGCAAAGAAGAAGTTCAAGAGCTATTCGATCGGCTACTTCCATATCGACGTCGCGGAGGTGCGCACCGAGCAGGGCAAGCTGAACATGTTCGTCGCCACCGACCGCACCTCCAAGTTCGCCTTCGTCGAGCTGCACGAGTTCACCACGCCCGGCGCCGGCGGTTCGGCCATGCCGCTGATCAACGAGACCATCGCTGGGAAGCTGCTGCCAAACGCGGCTCTGCTAACCCATCGTTGCAATCTGACGGCCAAGTTCCTCGACCCGGAGAAACGTCATTCGCCACTCGGTGAAGTCGTTCGATCATGCTCAGCAAGGATGGGATGACGCAACTGTAGCTGGCAGTCAGCATTGATAAAGTTGCTCTTGATAACAGACATAGAGGCCAAATCGACAACGCATTCGATGCCCGTCGCAATGGGGCTGTGTGATCACTCCAGCTGTTTCGGCACCGGGATGGGGATTAGGGTCATGGGCTGGTACTGAGCCAATCTTTGAAGGCCCGCAAGATCGGTCAGCTCGATAAAGCGCGCGTTGCTGGTGATAAGGTGTTCGGCGCGCAATTGCTGAATGACGCGATTGAGATGGGGCACGCTCAGCCCGAGCGCGTCCGCCATGACTTCCTGCGAAAATGGCAAGTCGAAACTTTCTTCGTCAGCGCCTCCCACCTCCAGGAGACGCGCGTGGATCTCTAGCAAAAGGTGCGCCAGCCTTTCAATCGGAGTGCGCCGACCCAGATTGACAATGTGTTCCGCATAAGTCGCTGCCTCCTGGGCGGCGAGCCAACTTAACACCAGACCGAATTGGGGCTGCTCGTAGCAGAGACGAACGTAAGCGTCGAACGAGCACACGGCGTAGGTCAGCTCGCTCACGGCAACGACCGCACAAGTCGATCGATCGAAAAAGCTGACCGGGAATCCAATGACATCACCCGGCAGGATAAGCTTCAGGATTTGCCGCCTGCCGCTGCGCAGCAACCTGTAACGGATCGCGTAGCCGTCTTTAACAAAGCACAGGCTTCGGAACTCGGAGCCGTGAACGACGAGTTCCTCCCGTTTCCGAATGGTAAGGTCGCGCTCGAAAATTGCCTCAAGACGTTTGATGTCTAGCGATTCCAGCTTCATTGCACGTGTCAGTCGGGTCACGATCGGATGGCCGGTCAGCGGCATGCCATGCTCCACATGTTCATGACCTTCAAGGAAACTTTCCTATGCTTATTAATCCAGATCAATGAACAGAATCATCAAACGAAAGTTGTATTGACTGGCAGGCCTACGCCACTGCGAATGCCCATGCAAATAGGCCATTTTCAGCGTCTCGCTGAAAAAAACCGGTTTCCGGAACAACAATGAGAGTCGTCCGACGGCTCCACGCTAAGGAGGAACAGCTGATGCCACTCGACGATCAAAATACTTCCCATATATCCCGCCGTAGCATGCTGCACGCGGGCGCAGGTCTTCTCGGTAGCGCCGTTCTGCCCTTATCCAGCTTTGCGGCTTTTGCGGCCGACGACAAGCCCGCGATAGGCACCTGGCCGGCCGGGTCGGCGGGCGACACCGTCTACATCGGAGCCGCCGTGCCCCTTACCGGTGCCTATGCCGTGCAAGGTGCTGACGAACTTAAGGGCTGGCAGCTCGCGGTCGACCACATCAACAACGGCCACGAGTTGATGAAGGCGTTGGCGCCGAAGGTCGACAAGGGGTTGCTCGGCAAGAAGGTCGAGCTGTTGTCCGCCGACAGCGCGGCCAAGCCGAACCAGGCCGTCGAGCTCGAGCAGAATTTCATCCACCAAAACAACATCATCCTGATGACCGGCTCGACTTCATCGGCGGTCGCGGTTGCGCTCAACAAATTCGCGCAGCGCGAGAAGATCCTCTACGTCGCGGGCATCTCCGGCTCAAACGACACAACAGGCAAGGACTGCGTTCGCTACGGCTTCCGCCAGAATTTCTACGGCCAGACCGCAGCCAACGCGATCGGCCCGATTCTTGTGAAGACCTACGGCAAGGGAAAGAAGGCGGCATTCATGACGCCGGACTACACTTACGGCCACACCGTGACCAAGTCGGTGAACGACTACCTGACCTCTCAGGGCGGATGGGAGATGGTGACGGACCAGGTCTCGCCGTTGGGCACCCAGGATTTCAGCCAGTATCTGACCAATATCGCCAATTCGGGCGCCGAATTCATCGTCAACGTCAACTGGGGCCGCGACGCGGTGCTGTCAATCCAGCAGGCCAAGCAGTTCGGCCTGACTCCGAGCATGAAGATGGTGATCCCCTACCAGATCCCCTTCCTTGCCAAGGAAGTAGGCCCCGAACTGACAGCCGGGGTTTTTGCCGCTACCGATTTCTGGTGGACCCTGCAGGACAAGTATCCGCTCGCCAAGCAGTTCGTGGACGCATTCCAGCAAAAGTTCGGCTATCGGCCGGAATGGGGCGCCGAAAACGCCTATGTCAGCTTCGCTCATTGGGCGCGCATGGTGTCGCAGGCCGGTAGCTTCTATCCGCCGGACGTCATCAAGCAATACGAGAAGGGTGAGACCATCCCTTCACTCGTCGGCGACGTTCACTATCGGCCGGAAGACCATCAGTGCGTGCGACCCGTCGTACTCGTTCAGGGTAAGGATCCCAAGGACATGAAGAGCGACGACGACTACTGGAATGTGGTGGAGGTCGTCGATGGCGCGCCGCTGATGCAGAAGCCCGACGAGTTCGGCTGCAACCTGGGCAGCTACACCTGATGCCCGCAGCGCCTTCTCCGCTTCGCCACGGCTGGAGAGGGCGCTCGCATCGGGACTGGCTCTGCCCGGACGCAGACGGTTCGTCTCCCGGCGCTCGGTGGGATGTCGATTGTTCGCGAC
>NZ_RZQP01000168.1:0-14092 GCF_003998165.1 Mesorhizobium sp. M7A.F.Ca.US.007.01.2.1
ATCCTGGCCATGGCCGAAGAAGCCAAGGCAGGCAAGGTGGACCGCCGCGAATTCCTGGCCATGGCCAGCGTCTTCGGCGCATCGACGGCAATGGCTTACGGCTTGCTCGGCCTCGCCGATCCGACGCCGGCGAAGGCCGAAGAGGTAAAGGGCAAGAAGGGCGGCACGCTGAAGATCGCCCAGTGGATCAAAGATCCCAAGGACCCGCGCAAGGCCGACTGGTCGGAAATCGCCAATGCCGAGCGCCAGGCGCTCGAGCCGCTGGTCAAGTACACCTCCGAATACACGTTTCGCCCCTATCTGCTGGAAAGCTGGGACGTCAACGACGACGCCACGCAGTATACGCTGCATGTGCGCAAGGGCGTCACCTGGTCGAATGGCGATGCCTTCACCGCCGATGACGTCATCTTCAACCTGAAGCGCTGGGCTGACAAGAAAGCCGAAGGCAATTCCATGCCCGGCCGTCTCGGCTCGCTGGTCAAGGACGACAAGCTCGACGAGAGCGCCGTGACCAAGCCGGACGACCACACGGTCGTGCTTAAGCTCAGCAAGCCGGACATCGCGCTGATTCCGAACATGTGCGACTATCCCGGGCTGATCGTCCACAAGACCTTCGATGAGAAGGGCGGCGACTTCAAGGCCTGCCCGATCGGCACCGGTCCGTTCGAACTCGTCTCCTACGATGTCGGTCAGAAGGTGGTCTACAAGCGCCGCACCGATGACAAGTGGTGGGACGGCGAAGTGTTCCTCGATGGCCTGGAATTCATCGACTACGGCACCGATCCGGCAGCCATGGTCAGCGCTTTCGAGGCCGGCGAAGTGCACACCAACTTCGAGACTTCGGCCGACTATGTGTCGATCCTCGACGGCATGGACCTGGTGAAGTCGGAAATCGTCACCGCGTCGACCATCGTCTGCCGCACCAACGTCAACAACAAGCCCTATGGCGACCAGAAGGTGCGCAACGCGCTGCAGCTTGCGGTCGACAACAATGTCGTCTTGCAGCTCGGCTACGGCAATGCCGGCTCGGTCGCCGAAAACCACCATGTCTGCTCGATCCATCCGGAATATTACGAGCTGCCCAAGGTTGCCCGTGATCCGGCCAAGGCGAAGGCGCTGATGGCGGAAGCCGGCCAAGCCGACTTCGAACACGAGCTGATCACCGTCGACGAAGACTGGCATAAGAACACCGGCGATGCGATCGCCGCCCAGCTGCGCGACGCCGGCATCAAGGTGAAGCGCACCGTTCTGCCGGGTTCCACGTTCTGGAACGACTGGACGAAGTATCCGCTGTCGATGACCAACTGGAACATGCGTCCGCTCGGCGTCCAGGTTCTGGCCATCGCCTATCGCACCGGCGAGGCCTGGAACGAGGCCGGCTGGTCGAATCCGGACTGGGATGCCAAGCTCAATGCGGCGCTCGCCGTTGCCGACGCCGCCAAGCGCAAGGACATGATGAAGGACATCGAGCAGATACTGCAGGATTCCGGCATCATGATCCAGCCGTACTGGCGCAAGCTCTACAGCCACTCGGTGAAGGCGGTGCAGAACTACAAGATGCACCCGACCTTCGAGCGCGACTACGGCAAGGTCTGGCTCGACCAGGCTTGATATCGCATCGACATGGAGGGAAGGGGCTCGCTCCCTTCCCTCGCTCTTTGCATTGTCCGTCCCTGCTGGTCCGCACATTCTCAAAAAAGTTGCGGACTCGCGGGCAAGGCCATGCAACAAAAACAGGGTTGATCGCATCCGAAGGCCTGTTTGACAGCCAGCCCCGCCGGTCACGGCAGGGTTGGCTTTCATAGCCGGCTCAAACCCCAACCCATCGGCAGGGGGCCGCCATGCTTTCCTTCGTTATCAGGCGTCTTGGCACCATGGCATTGACGATGCTGTGCCTGACCATGGTCGTCTTCTTCCTGATCAACCTCGAACCCAATCTGAAGAAGCTGGCGATCAGCCAGACCGAAATGCATACGTCGGCCGAGCAGCTCGAGAGCTGGCTGGTCAACCATGGCTACCGGCAGAACTTCTTCGTCCGCTACGGCCAGTGGCTTGGTGTCTTGCCCAAGCAGCCGGTAACCGACCCGGCGACCGGCAAGCCGGCGCAGCGTTTCTCCTTCTGCAACGATCCGCTCGTGCCGACCTTTGCCGGCGTTTTCCAGGGCGATTTCGGCTGCTCGACCAAGTTCAAGGCGACCGTCGCCTCAAAACTGTTTCCGGCACTCGGCGCTACGGGCATCCTGATGTTCTGGGTGCTGGCGGTGATGGTGCCGATCTCGCTGCTGATCGGCATTCTGGCCGGCATGCGTGAGGGGTCGCGAACCGACCGGGTGCTGTCCGTGGCGTCGATCGCCTCGACGGCGACGCCTGAATATGTGTCGGGCGTCATCTTCACCGTCATCTTCGCCTCATGGCTAGGCTGGCTGAACGGCTCGGCGGCTTCGGCCAGCCAGGGCATCACCTTCTACAATTTCACACTGCCGGTGATGACGCTGGCGATCTACGGCATCGGCTATATCGCCCGCATGACGCGAGCTTCGATGGTCGAAGTGATGACGCAGCAATATATCCGTACTGCGCGGTTGAAGGGTCTCTCCTTCGGCAGCGTGGTGGTCAAACATGCCTTGCGCAACGCGCTGATCGCACCGTTCACCGTCATCATGCTGCAATTCCCTTGGCTGCTCACCGGCGTCGTCATCGTCGAGGTGATGTTCCGCTACCAGGGCTTCGGCTACACGCTGGTCGAGGCGGCCGGCAACAACGATATCGACCTTTTGCTCGGCTGCTCGCTGGTCTCGGTGTTCATCGTCTTGATCACGCAGCTCATTTCCGATGTCGGCTACGCATTTCTCAATCCGCGTATCAGAGTTCAGTAGGGAGCGAAGCCGATGCCGGTTCAATACATCAGTGGCTTCACCGTCGTTTTCGAAGTGCTGTCGCGCTTCTGGCCGGTCTGGATCGCGCTCGTCATCGTCATGGGCGCGAGCTTCGCCTACAAGAAGAAGCTGGCGCTCTACGGCCAGCTGTTCGACAGCGGTGTCGGCATTGTCGGCGTCGGCATCTGCCTGTTCTGGCTGTTCACGGCGATCTTCGCCGCGACCATATCGCCCTTCGATCCGCTGGCCCAGATTCCGATCATGAAGGACGTGCTGCCGGGCGCCGTCGAACCGCAGTCGGGGCTGACCTATCTGTTCGGCGGCGACAAGCTGGCGCGCGACGTGTTTTCGCGCATGGTCTATGGCAGCCAGATCGTGCTGATCATCGCGCCTGCCGCGACCGGCTTCGCGCTGATGGTCGGCATCACGCTCGGCCTGCCCGCCGGCTATTACGGCGGCAAGATCGACACCGTGCTGTCGTTCCTGGCCAACCTTGTGCTCGCCTTCCCGGTGATCCTGCTGTTCTACCTCTTGGTGACGCCGGGTATCATGGACACGCCGATCCCGTACGGCATGGCCGGCGTGTTCTTCCTGTTCCCGATCATCTTCTTCAGCGTGCTGTTCTGGACCCGCTACAAGAACCGGCCCGACCGGCTCTACATCCTGCTCGGCATCACCCTGATCCTCGGTGGCTGGATCTATCTCGGCCTTGTGTTCGATAAGGACCCGCTGCACATCGTCCATATCGATCCAAACCAGCTCAACATCTTCGTGGCGGTGGTGTTCGCCTCCAGCCCCGGCGTGTTCCGCATCGTGCGTGGCCTGGTGATGGACATCAAGACGCGCGACTATGTGGCGGCGGCGCAGACGCGCGGTGAATCGCCCTGGTACATCATGCTGTGGGAGATCCTGCCCAATGCGCGCGGGCCATTGATCGTCGATGCCTGCCTGCGCATCGGCTACACCACCATCCTGCTCGGCACGCTCGGTTATTTCGGCCTTGGCCTGGCGCCGGAAAGTCCGGACTGGGGCACCGCGATCAAGGACGCCAGCCGCCTGCTGCGCTCCTTCATCCATCCGGCGCTGCCGCCGACCATCGCACTGATGTCGTTCGTGCTGGGCTTGAACCTGCTCGCCGACTCGCTGCGCGAACAATCGATGAAAGACTGATGTCGCGGGTTTCGACCCGATGGGCCTGAGAGAAACAGGCCTGGAAGAACCAGGATTGGAGCGACCCATGAACGAGGCAGTTCGAAATCCCGCCAAGCCGACCCCCGGGCCAACCAAAGGGCCGATCATCGAGATCGAGAACCTGTCGATCTCCTTCTTCACCCGCAAGGGCGAGATACCGGCGGTCATGGATTTTTCCTGCACCGTCATGCCGGGCGAGGCGATGGGCATCGTCGGCGAATCCGGCTGCGGCAAGTCGACCGTGTCGCTCGGCATCATGCGCGACCTCTCCAACATCGGGAAGATCGTCGGCGGCAAGATCAAGTTCCAGGGCAAGGACATGGGCGAACTCTCCGACGAGGAGTTGCGTTCCATCCGCGGCAACAAGATCGCCATGATCTACCAGGAGCCGATGGCGAGCCTGAACCCGGCGATGAAGGTCGGCCAGCAGCTGATGGAAGTGCCGCTGATCCACGACAAGGTGTCGAAGGAAGAGGCCTATAAACGCGCCCTCGATATGGTGCGCTCGGTCAAATTGCCCGATCCCGAGCGTATGATGCGCTCCTATCCGCACCAGCTCTCCGGCGGCCAGCAGCAGCGCATCGTCATTGCCATGGCGCTGCTGTCGAAGCCGGCGCTGCTTTTGCTCGACGAGCCGACGACGGCGCTCGACGTGACGGTGGAGGCGGGCATCGTCGATCTGGTCAAGGGGCTGGGCGAGAAGTTCGGCACGTCGATGATCTTCGTGTCGCACAATCTCGGCCTGATCCTGGAAACCTGCGATCGCATCACCGTGATGTATTCGGGCGAAGCGGTGGAGACCGGCAAGATCAAGGACGTGTTCGACCGGATGCGCCACCCCTATACGCAAGGGCTGTTCCGCTCGATCCCGCTGCCGGGCGCCGACAAGAACTCACGGCCGCTGATCTCCATCCCCGGACAGCTGCCGCTGCCGCACGAGCGGCCCAAGGGCTGCAATTTCGGCCCGCGCTGCCACCATTTCGTCGAGGGTGTCTGCAACGCCGCCGAAATCCCGATGATCGAGGTCGCTGGTCATGAAGGCCATTTCTCGCGCTGCGTGCGCTTCAACGAGATCGACTGGGAAGCGCTGCCACCCGGTGCCAAGAAGGTCAATGAGCGCGTCATGCCCGGCGCGCCGGTGCTCAAGATCGAGGACCTCAGAAAATATTACAGGGTCGGCGGCAGCGAGGTGTTCGGCTCGAGCGAGGGCCGCGTCGTCAAGGCCAACGAGACGATCTCGTTCATGGCGCGCGAATCCGAGACGGTCGCCATCGTCGGCGAATCCGGCTGCGGAAAGTCGACGCTGGCCAAGGTGCTGCTCGGGCTGGAGACGGCAAGTGCCGGCACGGTGACGCTGGGCAACACGGAAATCCAGTCGACGGGGATCGACAAACGGAGCGTCGACACGGTGTCGTCGATCCAGATGGTGTTCCAGAATCCGTTCGACACGCTCAATCCCAGCCATTCGGTCGGTTCGCAGATCATCCGCACGCTGGAGAAGTTCAATGTCGGCAAGACGGTTGCCGATCGCCGCAAGCGGATGCTGGAGCTGCTCGACCTGGTGAAGCTGCCGCGGGCATTCGAAACCCGCAAGCCGCGTCAGCTTTCGGGCGGCCAGAAGCAGCGCATCGGCGTGGCGCGAGCCTTTGCCGGTGACGCCAAGGTGGTGGTGGCCGACGAGCCGGTCTCGGCATTGGACGTGTCGGTGCAGGCGGCGGTGACCGAACTGCTGATGGACATCCAGCGCAAGAACAAGACGACGATGCTGTTTATCAGCCACGATCTGTCCGTCGTTCGCTACATCGCCGACCGCGTCGTCGTCATGTATCTCGGCTATATCGTCGAGCAAGGCACGACCGACCAGATCTTCGCACCGCCCTATCATCCCTATACCGAGGCGCTGCTGTCGGCGATCCCGATCGCCGACACGAGTGTCGTGAAGAAGCACATCGTGCTGGAAGGCGACATCCCGTCGGCGATGAACCCGCCATCCGGGTGTCCGTTCCAGACCCGTTGCGGCTACAAGAAGCTGGTGCCGGACAATCTCTGCGAGACCAAGGTGCCGCCGGTCAAGCATCTCGGCGACGGTCATATGAGCCTGTGCTGGCTCTCCGACGACGTGCTGGCCAAGATGGAGCCCGTGATCAAGTTCGACAAGGAACACGCCGCGCACGAAGGTATGCCGGACGACGCGCCGCATGGCGATGGCCCCGGTTTTGCTGGCACGCCACCAAAGCGTCCGCGCGGCAAAAGGCCGAGCTGACAGTCCGAAGATCGAGATCAACGATGCGGCAAGCTCAGTTCCCGCACTCGCTCAACTGCTGGGCATAGTCCCGCGCCATCTTGTCGGTGGCCCGGGCATAGCCCTGCACACCGGCATCGCCCCTGTTGCCGCGGCCATAGGCGGTCCAGCCGAGATAGTAGGCAAGGTAGAGATTGTAGGTGTCGTTGCGGGCGACGCCGTAGGTGTCAGATGTCTTGGAATGATACCAGCCGACGAAATCGACCGCATCGGCGAATTTCGTCCGCCGCGCCGCCCAGTTGCCGGTCTCGCGCTGATATTGCGACCAGGTGCCGTCCAGCGCCTGCGAGAAGCCGGTGGCCGTGGAGACGTGCTTCCACGGAATGAAGCCGAGCAGCTTGGTACGCGGCGGCCTTGCATTGCTCTTGAAGCCCGATTCCTTGCGCACCGTCGCCATCAGTACGGGAACGGGAATGCCATATTTCTGTTGGGTGCGCTCGGCGGCAGACTGCCAGTTGTCGAACCAGCCGTCATTCTGGTCGAAGACGGCGCAGACATTGTTGATGTGATTGGGCGGCGTGGCGCAGGCCGAAAGCGCCAGCAGCACGCAAACCGCACCAATTTTACTAAAACTCGAACTACGCATCGGCAGAGCAATAGGCCGAAATCATAAAGGGAATCTTGCAGCGTCCATTAACGCTTCGCCCGAGCGGTCGCTCGAGGAAATCCCATATCAACAATCCGACATATTTCGTCGTATTCTATAAATGGATACTGCGGAAATGCCGCCGTGGCTAAAATCACGCCCGCAAACGGCGTATTTATGACAGCTTGCCTGGTTTGCCGGGGCTTTGATGCCAGGCATGAACGAACCAAGACGCAAACGCGGCGCCGAGCGCACCAGCAATCGGGGGCCATCGGCCATTCCGCAACTGCCGCTCAGGCGGGTGACCAATCCCTATCCGCCAATGGCCATGCTGTCGCCCGATCAGATCGAGCAGATCCATCAGGCGTCGATGCACATATTGGAGAATTTCGGCATCGAGGTGATGAGTCCGCGCGCGCTGTCGCTGTTCGAGAAGGCCGGCGCCAGGGTCGATCATGCCTCAGCGAATGTCCGCATCGATCGCGGCCTGATCGAAGACGTGCTGAAGACCACGCAGCCCAGCTATGTGTTGACGCCGCGCAACCCGGCCAACGCGGTTCATCTGGGCGGCAACACCATCAATTTCACCCTCGTTGCCGGGCCGCCCAATGTCCATGACATGGAGCGCGGCCGCCGCGCCGGCAATTTGCGCGACTATTCGGATCTCACACGGCTGGCGCAGCATTTCAACTGCATCCACATGCTGGGCAACCAGGTCTGCGCGCCGGTGGAGCTGCCGGCAAACTCCCGCCATCTCGACACTTATTTCACCAATCTGACGCTGACCGACAAGAGTTTCCATGTCTCGGCGATCGGCCGGGGCAGGGCATTGGACGGCATCGAGATGATGGCGATTTCGCGTGGGCTGACGCTCGACCAGATGCGCGACGATCCCGGTATCACCACCATCATCTCGGTCAACTCCCCGCGCCGCTTCGACGAGATGATGGCCGAAGGCCTGATGACCATGGCCGAGTTCGGCCAGTCGGTGGCGGTGACGCCGTTCACGCTGATGGGGGCGATGAGCCCGGTGACGCTGGCCGGGGCGCTGGCGCAGCAGAATGCCGAGGCGCTGTTCGGCGTCGTGCTGACGCAGCTTGTCCGTCCGGGCGCGCCGGTCATGTATGGCGCCTTCACCTCCAATGTCGACATGAAGTCGGGCGCGCCGGCCTTCGGCACGCCCGAGAACACCAAGGCCAACATTGCGTCAGGGCAACTGGCGCGGCGCTACGGGCTGCCCTACCGCACGACGCCGGGCTCGGCTTCCAATGCCGCCGACGCGCAGGGCGCCTATGAGACGCTGATGGCACTGTGGGGGGCGGTGCTCGGCCACGGCAACCTCGTCTACCACGCCGCCGGCTGGCAGGAGGGCGGGCTGACGGCGTCGTTCGAAAAACTCATCATCGATGTCGAGATGATCCAGCATATGATGGAGTTCTTGCGCCCGATCGAAGTCAATGAGGCGGAACTCGCCGTCGAGGCTTTGGGTGCGGTGCCAACCGGTGGGCATTTCTTCGGCGAGCCGCACACGCTGGAGCGCTACGCCACTGCCTTCTACCAGCCGATGCTGTCCAACTGGCAGAATTACGAAGCCTGGCAGGAAGCCGGCGGCCTCGACGCCACGGCACGCGCAACGCGGCTGTGGAAGAAAGCGCTGGAGGACTATGTCGAGCCGGTGATGGATATCGCCGTGCGCGAGGCGCTAGAGGCTTACATGGCCAGGCGCAAGGAAGCGATCGGGCAGGGCGAGCCGTGATCGTTCCCAGCTTGAATCCATTCACCCATTCAACTCACTGATATCAGAGAAAAAATCCATGAAATCGCATGCAAAGGTCGTGGTCATTGGCGGTGGCGTCGTCGGATGCTCCGTGTTGTTCCATCTCGCCCGCCACGGCTGGACCGATGTTGTCCTGCTCGAGCGCGACGAGCTGACCTCAGGCTCGACCTGGCACGCGGCCGGGGGCATGCACACCATCAATGGCGACCCCAACGTCGCCAAGCTGCAGAAATACACGATCAATCTCTACAAGGAGATCGAGGAGCTTTCCGGCCAGGCGACCGGCGTGCATCTGACCGGTGGCGTGCTTCTGGCAGCGACCGAGGCGCGGCTCGACTGGCTGCGCGGCGTCGTCGCCAAGGGCCGCTATCTCGGCATCGAGCTCGAGGAGATCTCGCCCAACGAAGCGGCCGAACTGATGCCGCTGCTCGATCCCAAGCAGTTCGTCGGCGCGGTCAGGAACAAAGAGGACGGCCATCTCGATCCCTCCGGCGTCACCCACGCCTATGCCAAGGCCGCGCGGAAACTTGGGGCGGAAGTGGAGCGTTTCACCAAGGTCGAGGACATCGTGCGGCGCCCTGACGGACTGTGGCGGGTCATCACCAACAAGGGCGAGGTGGTGGCCGAGCATGTCGTCAACGCCGGCGGCCTGTGGGCGCGCGAGGTCGGCCGCATGGTCGGCCTCGAACTGCCGGTGCTGGCCATGGAGCACATGTACCTGATCACCGAGGATATGCCGGAGGTCGCCGCCTGGAACGCCAAGACCGGCACCGAGATCATCCACGCGGTCGACTTCGACGGCGAGCTTTACCTGCGCCAGGAGCGCGGCGGCATGCTGATGGGCACTTACGAAAAGGCCAACAAGCCATGGTCCGAATACCAGACGCCATGGAATTTCGGCCATGAATTGCTGGCGCCCGACATCGACCGCATCGCGCCGTCGCTTGAGGTCGGCTTCCGCCATTTCCCGGCCTTCCAGAACACGGGCATCAAGCAGATCATCAACGGGCCTTTCACCTTCGCGCCCGACGGCAACCCATTGGTCGGGCCGGTGCGCGGGCTGCCGGGCTTCTGGGTCGCCTGCGGTGTCATGGCCGGGTTTTCGCAAGGCGGCGGCGTCGGCCTCGCTTTGTCGAACTGGATGATCGAGGGCGATCCCGGCGCCGACATCTGGGCGATGGATGTCGCGCGCTACGGCGACTGGGCGACGATGGCCTATACCAACGCCAAGGTGCGCGAGAATTATTCCAGGCGCTTTTCGATCCGCTTCCCCAATGAGGAGCTGCCCGCCGGGCGGCCGCTGAAGACGACGCCGGTCTACGACCTGCTGTCGGCCAAGGGTGCGCAATGGGGCGTTGCCTATGGGCTGGAAGTGCCGCTGTGGTACGCGCCGGAAGGCGTCAAGGACGAATTCTCCTGGCGCCGCTCGAGCGATTTCACGCAGGTCGCCAAGGAGGTCGCCACAGTTCGCGACGGTGTCGGCCTGTCGGAGATTTCGAGCTTCGCCAAATACAAGGTGACGGGTGAGGGAGCGGCCGCCTGGCTCGACCGGATGCTTGCCTGCAAACTGCCCAAGCCCGGCCGCATGACGCTGGCGCCGATGCTGAAGGAAGACGGCAGACTGATCGGCGATTTCACCCTCGCCAATCTCGGAAGTGAGGGCTGGTTCCTCGCCGGCTCCGGCATCGCCGAGCAATACCATATGCGCTGGTTCGAGAAGCACCTGCCTGACGATGGATCGGTCCGCATCGAGGCGCTGGGCGCGAAGCTCACCGGTCTGTCGATCGCCGGCCCGAAGGCGCGGGATGTGCTGGCAAAGGCGACGCGCTCGGATGTCTCCAACGCGGCCTTTTCCTTCATGGCCATTGGCCGGATGGATATCGGCATGGCGCCGTGCCTGGTCGGCCGTGTGAGCTATACCGGCGATCTCGGCTACGAGATCTGGGTGGCGCCGGAATACCAGCGCGTCGCCTATCAAGCGCTGATGGCGGCGGGCGGGGAATTCGGCATCGGCCTGTTCGGCTCGCGCGCGCTCAATGCGCTGCGGCTGGACAAGAATTACGGCTCATGGGGGCGCGAGTACCGGCCGATCTACGGGCCGCTGGAAGCGGGGCTCGACCGCTTCGTTGCTTACGGCAAGGACGCCGATTTCATAGGCAAGGCCGCGGCGCTGGCCGAGCGCAGGCAGGGCGGCAAATTGCGCCTGCGCGCTTTTATCGTCGATGCCGACGATGCCGATGTCATTGGCGATGAGCCGATCTGGTTCGATGGTGCGGTGCGCGGCTGGGTGACGTCGGGTGGCTATGCGCATCATTCGAAGAAATCCGTCGCCGTCGGCTATGTGCCGAAGGAGATCGCTGATGAGAGCGACGGCTTCGAGATCGAGCTGCTGGGCAAGCGCCATGCGGCGCGCATTCAGGCGGTGCCGCTGTTCGACGCCAATTTCGAACGGATGCGTGCTTGAAGCGCTTCGGCTTCGCCGATGCGCTTCAGATTCCTGTTTTGTGGATGTCGTTGTCCCAAAACCGCCGGGCACTTTTGGGCGACATGCACCAGGCCCGCATCCTCTTTCTGGCGTCAGGCGCTGCGGCGGCTGTCCAGCGCGAAGGCGCCGGCGCCGGCAAACACCAGATAGAGGAAGATGAAGCAGAACGAGATCGCCGAATCGCCGCCATTGTTGACCGGGAAGAAGTCGCGCGGCATGTGCGCCATGAAATAGGCGATCGCCATTTCGCCGGCCAGAAGGAATGCCACCGGTCGCGTGAACAGGCCCAGCGCGAGCAGGATGCCGCCGGCGAATTCGAGGATGGCGGCAGTCGTGGTCAGCCCGGAAAGGGCGTGGGGATCGACGCTGACGGGGAAGTTGAACAGTTTCTGGCTGCCATGCTCGATGAACTGCAGCGCGGTCATGATGCGCAACACGCCGAGCGCCTGCGGCTGGTATCTGGAGAGGCTTTCGAAAAGCTTCATAATGACTCCATTTTCAATCCGTCCGGCCATAGATTATCGCCCAGGAATGGACCATTGACTTCCCATGGCCTGGCGTCAACAATCGGTGATTGAAAATGTCCCCAGCTTGACCCTTCACATTTTTCCCGCAAGGGTTGTATTTCTATCGTTGCGGTTGTATTAGTGCGGCCACTCTAGAAATGTGGGTTCCCTTTGCCATGAAAAAAGTCGCCATCAGCCTCTTCGCAATTCTTGCAGGCACCAGCTTTGCCATGGCCGAGGACGCCGGCTGTGAGGCCTTCAAGTGGCCCGTGACGCGGGAGCAGACCCTGTTTGCCGCGGCACCGGCAACGCCGTCCGGAGCGGCACTGGCGGTTGGTGCGGCTGCGGACCTGGCGCTGGTGCCGGTAGAGAAAGCCGGTTTTGCGGTAGCGCCCGAACGTGCGCCGGCATCAGACAGTTTCGGGGCCGTCGCCAGCGTGGAGGTGCCATCCGAGGGAGCCATCCAGATAAGTCTCTCGGGGGAGGCCTGGATCGATGTCATCCAGGATGGCCAGGCCATCAAGTCGGCGGGCTACAGTGGCGTGAAAACATGCCCTGGCATCCGCAAGAGCGTGCGCTTCAAGCTTGCGCCCGGCCCGGCCACCGTTCAGTTCAGCGGCGCGAAAAAAGCTGAGTTGAAGGTTGCGGTGCTGGCGCCGGAATGAGGCGGCGCCAGGCAGGGGAGAGGCCTTCATCGGTGGTCCGATGAAAGCCCGCACTTTGTGTCAGCGGTGTTCGATCGCCGTCAGCGGACTGGCGCCATCAAGGCGAAGTGCGCGCCTTGCGGGTCCTGGCACTGCACGATCCAACTGCCGCCGGGGACCTCCATCGGCCCCATCAGGATCTTGCCGCCATTGTCGGTGACCCGTTTGGCCGCCGCGTCGATGGCCGCAACGTTGAAGTAGAATTGCCAGACCGGGACCGGGATCTGCGCGGGCTTGTTCATGATGCCGCCGCCGGATTCGGGGCCGGCCGTAAAAGTCTGGTACGTGCCCATCGGGCCCATGTCGAAATCGCCGGCGTCGACCCAGCCGAACTGGTCGGAATAGAAATCGAACGCGGCTTTCCAGTCCGACGTGTAAAGCTCGTGCCAGCCGATGTGGCCCGGCGTGCTGGCCGGCACGACAGGCTGGTCGGGACCGTTCGGCTGCAGGAACATGAAGGTCGCGCCTTGCGGATCGGCGACGACGGCAAAGCGGCCGACGCCCGGAATGTCGTCGGGCTGGCGGTGAACGGTGCCGCCGGCTTTCTCCAGCGATGCAGTTGCGGCATCGACATCCCTGGTGTGGATATAGCCGAGCCAGGCAGGCGGCATGCCCATCTTGGCGGCATCCTCGGGCAAGGTCATCAGGCCGCCGACGCCACGTTCGCCGACATTCATGACGATGTAGCGCGGCATGCCGGGTGCCTTATCGAAGGGCTGCGCCGTCCAGCCGACCACTTGGGTGTAGAACGCCTCGGCGGCGTCGAGATCTGATGTCATCAATTCGTACCAGAAGAAGGGCATCGGGGTTTTTGGCATTTTCGGTCTCCTCACCTTTCATGGATCGATCGTCGTCCACCATAGGACGATCCTCACGACGGAAATCCGACACCGCCCGGACAACAATGGGTGTGTGTGCCAAGCGTTCCCTGATTGCGCATCCAGCGGTTTTCGATTTCTCTGCGGTCATGAGGGGTTGTCGTCCATGCGCTTGATGTCGCTCACGCCCGAGCTTGTCGCACTGTGCCATCGGGAAGAGGCCGATCCCGGTCCGGACCCGAGCTGGACAGACATGAACGACGAGGACTTTCGAACCCTCGCCTTGCGACTGTCCAATGAAGCCGATGAGGGACCGTTATGGGTGTTCGCCTATGGGTCGCTGATCTGGAAGCCGGAATTCGAGTCGGTCGAGCAACAGCTCGCCACAGCCTTCGGCTGGCACCGCTCCTTCTGCCTCGACATGGTGCGCTGGCGCGGCAGCGCCGAGCAGCCTGGGTTGATGATGGCGCTCGAGCGGGGCGGGCGCTGCAACGGCGTGATCTATCGCTTGCCGGAGGGTGAGAAGCCGGCGCAGATCGAAAGGCTGTTGCGGCGCGAGATCAGCGACCATGAAAGCATCGAGACGGTTCGCTGGCTGCCGGTGCATACGCCGCAGGGTAAGCTGCGCGCGCTCGGCTTCTGGGTCGGCGTGAAGGGCAGGGGAACGTCGCTGAACCAGCCGCTGGACAGAGTGGCGAGCGTGCTGGCCAGAGCCTGCGGGCATATCGGATCCGGCGCCGAATATCTCTACAACACGGTCAGCCATCTCGAAGCATTCGGCATCCGCGACCGCAATCTGTGGCGATTGCAGGAATTGGTGGCGCAGGAGGTCAGGGCCATCCATGGC
>NZ_RZQP01000169.1:0-14038 GCF_003998165.1 Mesorhizobium sp. M7A.F.Ca.US.007.01.2.1
CTATTCCCCTATTCCCCTATTCCCCTATTCCCTTACTTTCGGCGCCCCAAACCGCGCCGCGGCGGCCAACAACACACCCAGCATCAGCCCGTTGAGGATGTGCCAGAGGAAGTGCGTGCCGAGCGGGAAGCCGCCGCAGACCAGCGGGTCGATCATCCGGCAGACGACGGACACCACGAAGATCGCCGACCCGGCCAGATTGTACCAGCCGGCGCGATTGCCGCTGGCGGCCACCAGCGCGCCGAAGAAGGCGAGCGCCAGGAACGGCGGCAGATAGCCCGTCGTGCCGTTCGACGCCTGGCGCAGCCAGTCCGGCACGGCAACGGTTATCGCCCCGGCAATCGCATAGAAGGCGATGAAGATGGCGATGGCTTTGCCCCATCGCATGCCGAGGAAGCGACGCAGATTGAACAGCGTGTAGGCCAGCGTGAAGCCGGCGATCGGCAGCACGTCGGCCCAGACCGTGCCCTTGGTGGCAAAAGTATGGAAGATCGTCGAGCCGATGCCGATCGCCACCACCCACCAGGCCAGCACCTCGGCGAAGGCGCCGGTGCCCAGCCTTCGCACCTCGCGCACGCCCCACAGGCCGGCGGCGATGAAGGCGAAGTTGGTCAGGGCGTTGACCGGTTCGGACCAGAATTCCGGGCCGGTCCGCTCGCAATAGAGGTCGACCGGCGCCAAAAACGTTTGCCACATCGCGATTGCCGCCCGAATCGGTTTCTATCCTGAAGCGCAGATCCTTCCTATTGCGCGGTTGCGGTCGGCTGCAACGGCAAAATTTCACCGCAACGTGACTTCCCGTTGACTTCCGGTTCTGCCACATATTTCAGCAATCAAGATAAAGCCGGCATCACCGGCGGGAATCGGAATGGCCATGGCCTCGCGAAAATCATTGTGGCTGGCAGCTCTTGCGCTGGCCTTCTCGGCGTCTGCCGGCGCCGGGCATGCCGGCGAATCCGATCGCGCCCAGACCGACCGGGTCCAGATCGAAAAGCCATTGGGCGTGGTCGAGCTGTTCACCAGCCAGGGCTGCAGTTCCTGCCCGCCGGCCGATACTCTGTTCTCCGAACTTGCCGCCAAGGAAGACATCGTCGCGCTCGCCTATCACGTCGACTACTGGGACTATCTCGGCTGGCAGGACACGCTCGGCCGCAAGGAGAACACCGAGCGGCAATACGACTATATGCGCGCCTTCGGCAGCCGCTCCGTCTATACGCCGCAGGCCGTCATCAACGGCCGCGTCCATGTCAACGGCGCCAACCGCGGCGAGGTCGATGGTGCGCTCGCCCGCATGGCCAAGAGCGGCGAAGGCATGCGCGTCGCCGTCAAGGTCAGCCGCACCAGCGATCGCGTGATGATCGACGCCGGCGATGCCGGCAACGGCCCCAGCGACGCCCATGTCGTCATCGTCTATTTCGACCCGCCGCAGACGGTCAAAGTCGGCGAGGGCGAAAATACCGGCCGCAAGATGACCTACTGGAACGCCGTCACCGGCATCCAGACCGCCGGCATGTGGCATGGCAAGGCACAGCGCTACGAACTGCCGATGAGCGAGATTGCCAAAAAGGGCGGCTGCGCCGTGCTGCTGCAGTCGGTCGGCAAGGACGGCATGCCCGGTCCCATTCTCGGCGCCGCATTCATCCACAAGCCTTGAGAGCGCTCAAATCCCTGCCGCGGTAGCGCGAAGGCTCACCTATCACCAGCCAATAAAAAACCGACGTCAGCTTGCTTCTGACGCCGGTCATTTAGGTTTTGGGATCGTCGCTCCCGGTTCTTCCGAAGAAGAGCCGAGGTTGGTTCGATCCGACGCAGACCCGTGGGCGGGGGGCTTGGGGTTTACGAGCCGGTGCCGGACCGAACCGTCTCAGGCAACGCCGGTAAATTCGTCGGACATTGGGGCATGAGCGCGGATAAAAAAAGGCAGAAATGTGGCGGAACATCACCAATTCCAACACGGCGTTTCATAAAAGTGACTGGACGTGACGGAAACGGCGCGGCGCGGGGCTCGGTTCGCCGGGCCTTGCAATTCAGTCGCGAACACGCCAACTTTGGTTGGCAAAGATTCATTTTGAAGGATCGAGGCATGACCGATGACAGTGGCGGGACGGGGGATGGGGACGCATCCGCAATAATCCCGCTGCACGAGGCGCGACGCGAACGTCTCGATCAGCCGGTGCGGTTCGACCGACGCGAGCTGGACCAGATCCTCAGGCTCTACGGACGCATGGTCGCCGCCAATGAATGGCGCGACTACGCCATCGATCATCTCGCCGACCGCGCTGTCTTTTCCGTCTTCCGCCGCACCAGCGAAGTGCCGCTGTTCCAGATCGTCAAGGATCCGAAACTGGCCCGCAAGCAGGGCGCCTTTGCCGTCATCGCCGCCGGCGGCCGCATCTTGAAACGCGGCCAGGAACTCGGCCGCGTGCTCGGTGTGTTCGACAGCAAGTTGAAGCTGGTCGAAGCCTGAGCAGGGAATTAGAGCAGGGGAATTGAAGAAATGGAGAATTGATGAGTTGAAGAAAAGGCCTCGGCGTCATCTGTTGCCGCCGCTTCTTTTTATTCTTCAGTTCTTCAATTCCGCAATTCTTCAGTTCCTTCTTCAGTCCCCTCTAAGGCGAAACTTCCGCTCCGGCAGCGAACTCGGATCGGGCGGCGCCGATGCCCCGCCATTCAGCGACAGCTGCATGAACACCGTGTCCAGCCAGCGCCCGTGCTTGTAGCCGGAGCCTTCCAGGCGGCCCGAATGGCGAAAGCCGAGCTTTTCGTGCAGCCGCACCGAGGCGCTGTCGGGACGGCCATCGCCGATCACCGCGATGATCTGGCGAAAGCCCGCCGTCGTCACCGCCTCGATCAGGCTTTGCATCAGCTTGAGCCCGACGCCCTGGCCCTTGGCCTCGGGCGCGACATAGACCGAATCCTCGACAATGAAGCGATAGGCCGGGCGTGGCCGGAAGGCACCGGCATAGGCGTAGCCGAGAACCGCGCCGTCCTTCTCCGCCACAAGGTAGGGAAAGCCGCCGGCCATCAGGCTGTCGAATCGAACACCCATCTCCGCGCGGCTCGGCGGCTCCAGCTCATAGCTCGCCGTGCCTTGGGCGACCGCGTCGGCGTAGATGCCGGTGATGCTGTCGAGGTCGGCCGCTGTCGCCGGTCGAATCGTAATAGTGCTCATAATTTATGCGTGCCATTTCTCTGCTCGTGATAACAGCAAAGCCCGGCACAAAAGAAAAGGGCGGCCGTTGGGCCGCCCTTTTGGAACTCGATGGTCCAGCATGCTGAACTAGCGACGGTCGCCCATGAACTGCAGCAGGAACATGAACAGGTTGATGAAGTCGAGATAGAGCGTCAGCGCGCCCATGATCGCCTTGCGGCCGGCGACGTCCGAACTGTCGCCCTCGAAATACATCTCCTTGATCTTCTGCGTGTCATAGGCGGTGAGGCCCGCGAAGACCAGCACGCCGATCGCCGACACGGCAAACGACAGCGCCGACGACTGCAGGAAGATGTTGATCACCGACGCGATGATGATGCCGAACACGCCCATGATCAGGAACGAGCCCATTGCCGTCAGGTCGCGCTTGGTGGTGTAGCCGAACAGCGACAGCGCACCGAAGGCGGCGGCCGTGGCGAAGAAGGTCTGTGAAATGCTGGCCGTGGTGTAGACCAGGAAGATCGAAGACAGCGACAGGCCGACGAGACCGGCATAGACCCAGAACGTCGTCTGCGCCGCCGAAACGCTCATCGACTGGACGCGGAACGACAGGAACAGCACGGCGGCCAGCGGCGCCAGCATCACCACCCAGCGCAGCGGCGAGCCGAAGATCGCGTAGCCGAAGGACGTCAGCATCTCGCCGCTCGGCAGCGTCGCGACAGCCGAAGCCGGATCGGTGGTGGTGGCCAGCATGATCGTGCCGACAGCGGCAAGACCGGTGATGAGGAGGCCAAGCCCCATCAGATTGTAAACCTTGATCATGTAGGCGCGCAGGCCCTGATCGATGTCGGCACCGACGCCGACGCCGGGCACGGCGCGCGTCTGGTAGTTGCGAATGGGATCAGCCATTGTAGTCCTCTATTGCTTCTGCCCCGTCCGGTGTCAGGTCCTTCCGGACCCAGGCGCCGCTGGCAGGGCTCCAGCATGCCTGTGGCGAAATATGATGGTTATTCGCGTCAAGAACAAGACCGTAACCGGATGTAACGGTTCGTGAGAGGGCGAAGCGCCGATTCCTCGGCTTTTCGGACGGCTTTCTTACCAAGATTTAATCCAGGGTGCCCGTTCCGGGCCTGTCGTCACAGGTTGCGCAGCACCGGTGCTGCCTTGTGGCCGAGCACCCGCCAGGTGCCGGCGAGACCAATGCCGACCGTGATCACCAGCGAAAACAGAATGGTTGCCACCGCCACCTCCGGCATGAAATGCGACGGCAGAGTCATGATGCGCGCGACGACGAACCAGGCGGCTGCGCTGCCCGCCGCCAGCGCGAAAATGGCGGTGGCCAGCCCGATCAGCATATATTCGAGCGAGAAGGCCGATATCAGCGTCGTGCGTGTCGCGCCCAGCGTCTTCAACACCACCGCATCATGGATGCGCGCCCGGTTGCCGGCTGCAAGCGCGCCGGCCAGCACCAGCACCGAAGCGATCAGCGCCACGCCAGCGGCCGCCCGGATCGCCGTGCCGAGCTGCCCGACCAGCCGGTTGACGACGTCGAGCGCGTCCTTGACCCGCACCGTCGTCACCGCCGGGAAGGCGCGGGTGACGGCGTTGAGGATGCGGGCGTCGTCGGCCGTCGATGCACTCTTTTCGGTCAGCGTCGCCATCCAGCCATGCGGGGCGCCCGCGAATGTGTTGGGCGAGAAGACCATGACGAAATTGATACCCATCGTCTCCCATTCGACTTGGCGGAAACTGGCGATCCTGGCCGTGACGTTGCGGCCCAGCACATTGACGGTGATGGTGTCGCCGAGCTTCAGCCCGATCTCCTTGCCTTCTTGCGCCGAAAACGAAACCAGCGGTTCGCCGCTGTAATTTTCGGGCCACCAACTGCCCTCGGTCAGCGTCGCGTTCTCCGGCTGCCTGGTGTCATAGGTCAGGCCGCGATCCCCCCTCAGCACCCAGGCGCCTTCCGCCGGCACCTTCACCTTGTCGACGTCGACACCGTTCAGCGCCATCACCCGGCCGCGCAGCATCGGCACCTTGGCCAGCACGCCCTGCGGCGCCTCCTTGCCGATCAGCGCCGAGAAGGACGCGACATCGGCGCTCTGGATGTCGACGAAGAAGAAGTTCGGCGCCCGTTCCGGCAGGCTGCCCGAGATCTGTCGCCTGAGATTGCCGTCGATCAGCGCCAGCGTCACCAATAGCGTCAGCCCGAGCCCCAGGGACAGCACCACCGATGGCGTCAGGGCGCCTGGCCGATGGATGTTGCCGATGGCGAGCCTGAGCGCCACGAAGCGCACGCGCGGGCTTTTCCTGGCCGTCCATTGCACCAGTGCGCCGACCGCGCGCAGCACCAGGAAGGCGAAGACGGTAGCGCCGACAAAGATCGAGGCGATGCGCTGGTCGCCCGAGAACAGAATGGCCAGCGCCGCAAGCAGCAGCGCGATGCCTATGGCCGCCGCGACATAGGCGGGGCGCGGCAAGCCGCGGCCTTCCAGCCCCATTTCGCGAAACAGCGCGGTTGCCGGCACGTCGCGGGCGCGGCCGAGCGGCAGCAGCGCGAAAGCCAACGTCACCAGCAGGCCGAACAGCGCCGCCATGCCGAGCGCGCCGGGATAGAAGCCGCCTTCGGCCGGCACCGGAATGACGGATTGCAAGGCCGCGCTCGCCGCGAAGGGCATTAGTGCGCCGAGCACAAGGCCCAGCACGATACCCAATCCGGCTATGATCAGGATCTGCACGAGATAGACGGCAAAGACGAAGCCGCCCGAAGCGCCCAGGCTCTTGAAGGTGGCGATGACGCCGCGCTTGCCGTCGAGATAGGCGCGCACCGCATTGGCGACGCCGACGCCGCCGACCACCAGCGCCGTCAGCCCGACCAGGGTCAGGAACTGTGAGAAGCGTTCGATGTTGGACGACAGCGCGGGCGCCGCGTTGCTGCGCGTGCGGATCGACCAGCCGGCTTCCGGAAAATCCGTGGCGGCCTGATCCTGGATGGCCTTGAGCCTTGCCTCGTCGGCGTCCGCCGGCAGCCGGATTTTGTAGGCATTCTCGACCAGGATGCCCGGCTGGATCAGTCCAGTGGCCGCCAACCCTTCGGTCGAGATCATCAGCCTCGGCGCGAAGCCGAAGCCGTCGGACACGGCATCCGGTTCGGCGACCAGCTTGGCGCGCAGTTCGAAAGTAGCGGTGCCGAGCTTCAGCCGGTCGCCAAGCTTGACGTGCAACCGCTCGAACAGAAGATCGGGCGCTGCCGCACCGAAGACGCCGAACTCTTCGCCGAACAGTTCCTGTTTCGACAGCGCCGGCTCGGTCTCCAGCGTGCCATAGAGCGGATAGACATGGTCGACCGCCTTGGCCTCGACCAGCGCCTGGTCGGATCCGTCGGCGAGACGCGCCATCGAACGCATGCTGGCGGTCCGCGAAACCGTGCCGAGCCCGTCAAGGAAGCTGCGCTCCGCCTGGCTGGCGTCACGCTGGTTGATCTGGAAGCGAAGATCGCCGCCAAGCAGCGTCTGGCCCTGATTGGCGACACCGGCGGTGATCGAACGCGCCACCGAGTTGACGCCGCCGATGGCCGCCACGCCGAGCGCGATGCAGGCGAGGAAGATCAGGAAACCGGACAGGCCGCCGCGCATCTCGCGCAGCGAGAAGCGGACAGCGAGCCTCAACGTCCGGGACAGCGGCATCAGGCCGTCACCTTGACCGGCGCCGGTGCCTCGATCCGGCCCGAGCGCATCGAAACCTGGCGCGAACAGCGTGCCGCGAGCGCCGGATCATGCGTCACCAGCACCAGCGTCATGCCGCGCTCGGCCGCCTTCGCAAACAGGAGGTCGGCGACCTGCCGCCCGGTCGCCTGGTCGAGATTGCCGGTCGGCTCGTCGGCGATCAGGATGCGCGGCGACGGCGCCAATGCGCGGGCGATCGCCACGCGCTGCTGCTCGCCGCCCGACAATTCGCCGGGATAGTGGGTGACGCGGTCGCTGAGGCCAACCGCCGCCAGCTCGCGCGCCGCCACCGCGAACGGATCGGAATGGCCGGCCAGTTCCAGCGGCACCGCGACATTTTCGAGCGCCGTCATGTTGGGAATGAGATGGAAGGACTGGAACACGATGCCAATGTTTCGGCCACGAAACGAAGCGATCTGGTCCTCGCTTTTGCCGTTGAGCAGCTCGCCGGCGATTCGGACCGTACCCGAATCGACCCTTTCCAGGCCTGCCAGGACCATCAGCAAGGTCGACTTGCCGGAACCCGAAGGTCCGACGATGCCGGTCGCCTCGCCGGTCGCCACATCGAGGCTCACCCCCTTCAGCACATGGACCGATGAAGCGCCCTCGCCAAGGGTCAGGGACACATCTTTCAGCGCGATGACGGCTTCTGTCAAAATGAAATCGTCCTATATCTGGGAATGAAGGCTCTGCTTGCCGGAAGCCGTCGACTGAAGAATTTCTAGCTCATATGGGGCCTGCCGCATGTCTTTCAAACGCAGTATTGCCGCAGGCTTCGTGGTTTTCCTCGCCATTTGCGGCGTCATGTCGTCGGCGCGTGCCGAGCCGTTCAAGATCGTCGGCTTCGGTGACAGCCTGATGGCGGGCTATGGCCTTGGACCCGACCAGGGCTTTACCGACAGGCTGCAGGCAGCGCTTGGCGCCAAAGGCCATGATGTGACCGTCGCCAATGCCGGCGTCTCCGGCGACACGACGAGCGGCGGCCTGGCGCGGCTTGACTGGTCGGTGCCGGACGGCACGCAACTGGTCATTCTCGAACTCGGCGCCAACGACATGCTGCGTGGCGTCTCGCCCGACATCACCAAAAAGAACCTCGACGAGATGCTGAGCAAGCTGAAGCAGCGCAAGATTGCCGTGCTTCTGGCCGGCATGCGCGCCGCACCCAATCTCGGTCCCGACTACCAGAGCGCCTTCGACGCCATTTTCCCGGACCTGGCGAAGAAATACGACGTCGCGCTCTACCCGTTCTTTCTCGACGGCGTCGCCGGCCAGCCCGGCATGCAGCTCGAGGACGGCCTGCATCCGAGCGCACGAGGCGTCGACCAGATGGTCGAACGCATCCTGCCCGCGGTCGAGAAGGTGATCGCGGCGGTGCCGGGCGATTCCTAGCGGGTTGGAACTGTTTCCGCCCGGCGAGCTTTTAACAGGGACTGTGGCCAACAAACCTCTTGCTCCGTTTGACTATCGATGATTCGCTATGGGTGACAGTTCGATTCGAGGAAGGGAGGCTCTTCATGCCGCGTCTTTTCACCGCCCTCGAAATTCCGCGTGACGCTGCCCTTTCGCTGTCCCTGCTGCGGGGCGGCTTGCCGGGAGCCCGCTGGATCGACGTCGAAAACTACCATCTGACGCTGCGCTTCATCGGCGATGTTCCCGGCCATGTCGCCGACGAGATCGCCAACGCGCTCGACCGCGTCCACCGCCCTTCTTTCTCGCTGGCGCTGACCGGCGTCGGCGCTTTCGGCCAGAAGAAGCCGCATGCGGTGTGGGCGGGCGCTTCCGCCTCGCCCGATCTGGCCGCCCTTCAAGGTGAGATCGACCGCATCTGCCAGCGGCTCGGCATCCCGGCCGACCCGCGCAAATTCATGCCGCATGTGACGCTGGCGCGCTTGCGCAATTCGACCCCGCTGGACGTTGCCCAATATCTGTCCGCGCGCGGCAATTTCTCGACGCTGCCGTTCCGCATCGGCCGTTTCGTTTTGATGTCGTCGCGCGATTCGGTCGGCGGCGGACCCTACATCGTCGAGGAAGCCTGGCCGCTGTCAGGCACGGACGCCCGCGCCTCCAGCCTTGTCGCCAGCGCCTCCGACGCCTCGCGGATCATGCGATAGGCGGAAGCGAAGGCTTCTGCCTCGTCATGATAAGGATCCGGCACGTCGCGTGCCTTTCCCTGCGCGAATTCCAGGAACAGATGGATGCGGTCCTGCACGGCCGCCGGCGCCAGCGCCTTCAGGTCGGCGACATTCGACCGGTCCATGCCAAGGATCAGGTCGAAACGGTGGAGGTCCTGCGGCGTGACCTTGCGCGCCCTCTGCCCGGAAATGTCGACGCCGTGCCGCATGGCGACCGCGATCGCGCGTCGATCGGGGGCAGAGCCGGCCTCCCAGTCACTGGTTCCCGCCGAATCGAGCAGGATATCCCGGGCCGACCCGCGCTCGGCCCAAACGGCGCGGAAGACACCTTCCGCCAGCGGCGACCGGCAGATGTTGCCGAGGCAGACGAAGAGAATGGAATTTATAGGCTTCGCGCTCATCGATCCGTCGCTATGGTGAGGGTCGTTTTCGAATAGCACAGGATAGGGACATGGCGAGAGAGAAACTGGGCAGGCAAGCCGCTGAAGCCGCATTGACGGGCCTCGACGGCTGGGCGCTGGCGGAAGACGGCGCCTCCATCAAGCGCACATTCACCTTCGCGAATTTCTCCGAGGCTTTCGCCTTCATGACCCGCGTCGCGCTTGCCGCCGAGGCGATGGATCATCATCCCGACTGGTCGAATGTCTACAAGACCGTCGACGTGACGCTGAACACCCACGACGCCGGCGGCGTCACTGCGCTCGATATCGATCTGGCCACGAAAATGAACCGTTTTGCCGGCGCCTGAGGCCTGGTATCGCCTCGGCAGGCCCAAATCGGCACCGGCATCTTGTAGCGGGGGTCGGGTTTCACCACATTTTCCCCCGCGGGGCAGGCGCCGGATGCGCATGAGCCCCGCAAGGAGAGACTGATGGCGCAACAATCCGGTTTTGATTTCTTCGGCTTTGGCGGCAAGCCGTCAGACGAGAGCGAAGTGCGCGAGAAATTCTGGCGCACAGCCAAGAAGGCCGCGCGGCAGATCCCCTTCATGGAAGAGGTCGTGGCCGCCTATTATTGCGCCATGGACAAGAACACGCCGCTGCGCGCCAAGGGCATTCTGCTGGCCGCGCTCGGCTATTTCGTGCTGCCGGTGGATGTCATCCCCGACTTCGTCTTCGGGCTTGGCTTCACCGACGACATCGCTGTGCTCACCGCCGCGATCACCGCCGTCAGTGCCCACATCACCACTGCGCACCGGCAGGCCGCCAGGGACGCCATGGCCGAGAAGGGCTGAACACGCGCGCGGAACGCCGTTGAAGCCGGCTTTCGGCGACAGCGTAAAAAGTCAAACTCTTGCCGCTTTCGTGGCCTTCAAGTCGCCAAAGGGATGTCGCGCCACCCGCTCGCAGGGCGGCGGCGCGGGTATGGTGGCGGTTTCCTCGGGGTGAGGGTCCTTTTCTCTTCGGAAATTCACCGTTTGGTAACCCAGATTAAATCAAAATGAAGCGACGGGCAGGACGCCAAGCCGGCCTGCCTCCGCACCATTTGGAATACGGGAAAAGCGATGCGCGGATTGATTGCGATAGTTTCGAGTCTGGCCCTGGTGGCCGTGGCAGCGCCGGCACTGGCGCAGTCGGCGACCAAGATCGGCCAGCACAATGCCTGGGGCACCTACAGCTACCAGGCATCGGGCGGCAAGGTCTGCTATGTCCTGACCGTGCCGACCGACAAGCAGCCGCCCACGCTCGACCATGGCGATATGTTCTTCTTCGTCAGCCAGCGGCCCGGCCAGCAAGTGTCCTACGAGCCGCAATTCATTGCCGGCTACAATTTCCAGGAAGGCTCCAAGGCCACCGTGACCATCGACAAGAAGACGTTTTCGATGTTCACGCGCGGCAAATCGGCCTGGGTCGAGAATGCCGCCGAGGAGCCGGTACTGATCGCCGCCATGAAGACCGGCACCGACATGAAGGTGACGGCGAAGTCCGGCCGCGGCAATCCCACCTCCTATGTCTTCTCTCTGAAGGGCATTTCGGCGGCGCTGACATCGATCGCCAAGTGTAAATAGGCAAAGCTACTTTTTTGAGGGAAAGGCCGGGCCGCGAAGTCCGGCCTTTTTTCTTTCATACTTGCCCCGGCCCGGCCTCCGCCCGGCGGCGCCGGATCGCCTCGGCGATGAAGACACGCGATAGCGCGTGATAGAGCGGCTCGTGCGAGATCATGCGCGCCGTGCCGTAGCCCAGCATCGAGGCCAGCATCAGCGCGATGACATTGTCGTGATTGCCGGTCATCTCCAGGATGATGACGAAGGCCGTCATCGGCGCTTGCACCACACCGGCGAAATAGCCGGCCATGCCGAGCAGTGCCGCCACCCCAGTGCTCGCGCCAAAGAGGAGGCCGAGCGAACTGCCGATGCCGGCGCCGACAGCCAGCGAGGGCGCGAAGATACCGCCCGGAATGCCCGAGATCATCGACAGCAATCCCGCCAGGAACTTTTCGGCGAAGAAGAACCACGGCAGCGGCGTGCCTTCGACGGCGCCCCGCGCCTGCACGTAACCGGTGCCGAAGGTCAGCCCGCCCGAGGCAATGCCGATCACCGCCACCGCAAGCCCGCAGATTGCGGCCACGATCAGGGCGCGCCGCAAAGGCTGCCCAGTGTTCCAGCGCCGGATCCGCCGCGTCGCCTTCAACGCCAGCAGCGAGAACAGCGCGCCGAACCCGCCGCCGATGACGCCGCAGGCAATCACCAGCGGCCACTCGGCGGCAAACGAGATGGTGTCCCTGGCGACGCCAAAATAGGTGTAGTTGCCGAGCAGCCCGAGCGAAGCGAGACCGGCCAGGATCACCGCCGTCAGCACCAGCCCGTTGGTTCGCGCCTCATAGGTGCGGCCCATCTCCTCGATGGCGAAGACGATGCCGGCCAGCGGCGTGTTGAAGGCGGCGGCAATCCCGGCGGCCGACCCGGCCAGGATCAGACCCCGGGCCTGCACCATGCCGCCCCAGCGTGCCGCCTGCAGCATCAGCGACGCGCCGACTTGCACCGTCGGACCCTCGCGGCCGATCGAGGCGCCGCAGAACAGGCCGACGATGGTGAGCATGATTTTGCCGGCCACCAGTTTGAGGGACAGGATGTGGCTGCGGTCCTCGTCGTCACGCAGATGGCGGGCGGCGATCGCCTGCGGAATGCCGCTGCCTTGCGAACCGGGAAAGAAGGTGTGGGCAAGCCAGGCGCACAGCACGAAACCCAACGGCGTAATGGCAAGCGGCAGATAGAAACGCCAGCCGCCTGCATCTCCTGTCATCAGTTGAAACAGTTCCTGCGCCCTGTCGGCCAGCACCGCGAACAGCACGCTGATCACACCGATGCCAAGCGCGCCGGCCCAGAACACCAGGCGCGGCTGCCAGACCCGCCGTGAGCCCCACATCGCGCGCGAACGCCGCAGCATGGGATATTTTCGCGATGTGCCGGCCATGTCTGTCCTCGAGCGGGGAATGTTTCGGCCTAACACAGCTGGGCAGTCTATTAAACTAGCGCCGGAAAAACCTGTCGTTGGCGCTCGCCTGAGTGCCAGGCGGAAGCATCGCTTCGGTGAAAGGTCGACCCCCACTCCGTCGAGCTACGCTCGACGGAGTGGGGGAAGCCATCAGCCAAACGCGCTGCCGCCGCAAGACAGGCATTATCGGGAGAGAAATGCCCGCCATGACGAGGGGCGGTGCCGACGTCGTTCCAAGGCGATCGTAGATCGTAAAGCTAGCTGAGCATGACTCTGCCCTCAACCTGTGCTATGCGCCGCGCTTCCTTTCCGGCACGATGCGTGAAATCGGCCGCAAACCGCTTATATCAGTGCAACCATGACCCTTTCATTCGATCTCACCACTGACAGCGCCCGCGACGCGTTGCGTGCCCGCTCGGCACAGCCCGAAAAGCAGTCGCTGATCGGCCTGACGCGGATCGAACTCGCCGAGACTCTGGTTGCATCAGGCGCTGTGCCCGAGCGCCAGGCGAAAATGCGCGCCCAGCAGCTGTGGCACTGGATGTATGTGCGCGGCGTCTCCGATTTCGCCGGCATGTTCAACATCTCCAAGGATCTGCGTGCTGAGCTCGACAAGCATTTCACCGTCGCCAGGCCCGAGATCGTCGAGGAGCAGATTTCCGCCGACGGCACGCGAAAGTGGCTGTTCCGCTTTCCGCCGCGCGGCGCCGGCCGGCCTGTCGAGATCGAAACCGTCTACATTCCCGAAGAGGGTCGCGGCACGCTGTGCATCTCCTCGCAGGTGGGCTGCACGCTGACCTGCTCGTTCTGCCACACCGGCACGCAGAAGCTGGTGCGCAATCTGACGGCCGAGGAGATCCTCGCCCAGCTGCTCACCGCCCGCGACCGGCTCGGCGATTTCCCTGACCGCGACACGCCCGACGGCGCCATCGTGCCGGCCGAAGGCCGCAAAGTGTCCAATATCGTCATGATGGGCATGGGCGAGCCGCTTTACAATTTCGAAGCGGTGAAGAAGGCGCTGCTGATCGCTTCCGACGGTGACGGCCTGTCCCTGTCGAAGCGGCGCATCACGCTGTCGACCTCCGGCGTCGTGCCGGAAATCTTCCGCACCGGCGAGGAAATCGGCGTCATGCTGGCAATCTCGCTGCATGCCACCAATGACGATCTGCGCGACTTGCTTGTGCCGATCAACAAGAAGTATCCGCTGAAGGAACTGATCGCCGCCTGCCGCGCCTATCCCGGCCTGTCGAACGCCAAGCGCATCACCTTCGAATATGTGATGCTGAAGGACGTCAACGATTCCATCGAGGACGCCAAGGGACTGATCAAGCTGCTCAAGGGCATTCCGGCCAAGATCAACCTGATCCCGTTCAACCCGTGGCCGGGCACCAATTACCAGTGCTCGGACTGGGAAACGATCGAGAAATTCGCCGACTACATCAACAATGCCGGCTATGCCTCGCCGATCCGCACGCCGCGCGGCCGCGACATCCTCGCCGCCTGCGGCCAGCTCAAATCCGACTCCGAGCGCATGCGCAAGGTCGACCGGCTGGCTCTGGAAGCGATGATGATAGCGGGGCACGGCGAGGCGTGAAC
>NZ_RZQP01000016.1:0-54527 GCF_003998165.1 Mesorhizobium sp. M7A.F.Ca.US.007.01.2.1
TTTTGGCGGAGATTTTGATGCCGGATTATGACGTGCTTTGCATCGGCAATGCCATTGTCGACATCATCGCCCAGTGCGACGAGGAATTCCTCGAGACCAACGGCATCATCAAGGGCGCGATGAACCTCATCGACACACAACGCGCCGAACTGCTCTACAGCCGCATGGGCCCGGCGATCGAGGCGTCCGGCGGCAGCGCCGGCAACACGGCGGCCGGCGTCGCCAGCTTCGGCGGCCGCGCCGCCTTCTTCGGCAAGGTCTCCAACGATGCGCTGGGCGAAATCTACGCGCACGACATCCATGCGCAGGGCGTCGCCTTCGACACCACGCCGCTCAAGGGTGAGCCGCCGACGGCGCGCTCGATGATCTTCGTCACGCCCGACGGCGAGCGCTCGATGAACACCTATCTCGGCGCCTGCGTCGAGCTTGGCCCTGAGGATGTCGAAGCCGACAAGGCGTCCGGCGCCAAGGTCACCTATTTCGAAGGCTATCTGTGGGACCCGCCGCGCGCCAAGGAAGCGATCCGCCAGACGGCGAAGCTGGCGCACGCAGCAGGCCGCGAAGTGTCGATGACGCTGTCGGATTCGTTCTGCGTCGACCGCTACCGCGACGAATTCCTCGAGCTGATGCGTTCGGGCACGGTCGACATCGTCTTTGCCAACAGCCACGAGATCAAATCGCTCTACCAGACATCCTCGTTCGACGAGGCGCTGGCGCAGATCCGCAAGGATTGCCGGATCGCCGCCGTCACCCGCTCGGAAAAAGGCTCGGTGATCGTGCGCGGCGACGAGACCGTGGTGATCAAGGCGACCGCCATCAAGGAACTGGTCGACACGACGGGCGCCGGCGATCTCTATGCCGCCGGCTTCCTGCATGGCTACACGCAAGGCCGCGACCTGCAAACCTGCGGCGACCTTGGCTCACTGGCGGCCGGATTGGTGATCCAGCAGATCGGCCCCAGGCCCCGGCAGAATCTGCGCCGCGAGGCTGAGCAGGCGGGATTGCTTTAACAACCGTCAAGCTGCCGCCCCTCACCGTCGCGCAGTTGTCATACATCGCACCTACACGCAATCTGGGCGTCCCGCGACTGACATTTCGGTGCGCCCTCAGTCAGTTGGGGGTGTCAAGAAATGCTGGACAGCATGCTGTCGGGCGGCAGGATTCGTTGCCGCCGCGATTTCCGTTTTCCGCACTAGAAGTTCAACAATCGGCCGCAGCTGAGGGGGAGCGCGCGGCCAGAAGACAGATGCATGAACAGATTTCAAATCCAGGGCCTCAAGCAGGACGACTTCGCGGAGATGGTCGCGGAAGACGTCGAACGTGCACTTGCCCACTATGACGAGGCCATCAACAAGCCCACCATGGTCTCGGTCGGCAAGATCGCCGGCAGCATAGCGTCCGCCGTCACCTTGCTGTCACCGAAGCACCGGCGCGCCATCGACGCCATCCATGCCGACCTGCCCGGCCTGGCGTCGAAATTCGTGCGCGCGCTGGCGGCGGAAGCCGCGCGCCGCAGCGAAGCCGGTATTGCCGGCGTGACAAATCCGCCGACGACCCCGTTGGCCGATGTCGAGCCTCCTTCGCTGCCAAAGTCCGACGATCTCGAATCGATGCTGATCGAGGACTGGGCCGGCCGCGTCGCCGGTTCGACCTATCTGGAAGAGCATCTGCGCATCGCCCGCTCGACCCTGCACCGCTGGCAGCGGCGGGGTGAGGTCATCGCCTTGCGCAAGGGCGGCCGCAAACATGTCTTCCCGCTGGCGCAGTTCGTCGACGGCCGGCCGGTTGCAGGCATTCGCGACGTGCTATCCCTGATCACCAATC
Organism: Mesorhizobium sp. M7A.F.Ca.US.007.01.2.1; assembly: GCF_003998165.1. NCBI lineage: Bacteria > Pseudomonadati > Pseudomonadota > Alphaproteobacteria > Hyphomicrobiales > Phyllobacteriaceae > Mesorhizobium > Mesorhizobium sp. M7A.F.Ca.US.007.01.2.1. Next base: position 1,825 of record NZ_RZQP01000016.1, read on the forward strand.
CGAGGCTCGCATGGCTGTGGCTGACGCGGCCCTCGGCGCAGCTCGACGGCCGTATTCCGATCGACCTGCTGCGGAAGGATCAGGTGGACGAGGTCGTCGAGGCCGCGCGCATATTCGCGCCGGGCTGAACGCCTCGCGGACTCACCGCTGAGGCCAGCCCCTCAAGTCCCCGCCGTGTACGCCGCGATCGCCGCCATGTTGACGATATCGCTGTCCTTGGCATTCAGCGACACGATCTGAACCGGCTTGTTCAGGCCGACCAGCAGCGGCCCGATCACCGTCGAGCCGCCGAGTTCCTGCAGCATCTTGGTCGAGATCGAGGCCGAGTGGAACGCCGGCATGATCAGCACATTGGCCGGGCCGGTCAGGCGGATGAACGGATATTGCGCCATGGCGCGGGCGTTGAGGGCGACGTCGGCGGCCATTTCGCCGTCATATTCGAAATCGACGCGGCGCTTGTCGAGGATGCGCACGGCTTCCTGGACGCGCTCGGAGCGTTCGCCCTGCGGATGGCCAAAGGTGGAATAGGCGAGCATGGCGAGCCTCGGCTCATAACCCATGCGGCGGGCAAAGCCTGCCGCCTCCTCGGCGATGTCGGCGATCTGCTCGGCGTTCGGCATATCGTGCACGGCGGTGTCGGCGACCAGCACGGTCTTGCCCCGCGCCAGCACGATCGAGACGCCGATGACGCGGTGGCCGGGCTTGGCATCGATGACGCGGCGGATGTCGTCGAGCGCTGTCGAATAGTTGCGGGTGACGCCGGTGACGATGCCGTCGGCGTCACCCAGCGCCACCATGCAGGCGGCAAAGTGGTTGCGATCGTTGTTGATCAGCCGCTGGCAGTCGCGAAACAGGAAGCCTTTGCGCTGCATGCGCTCGTAGAGGTAGTCGGTGTAGATGCCGTTGCGGCGCGACAGCCTTGCATTGATGATCTCGATGCCTTGCTTGTTGAGATCGATGCCGGCGTGCCTGGCGTTTTCCTTGATGACGTCGTCGCGGCCGAGCAGGATGGCGGTGCCGAGCTTCTGGTTCACATAGGAGACGGCGGCGCGCATGACCTGTTCCTCCTCGCCCTCGGCGAAGACGATGCGCTTGGGCTGGCGGCGCACGCGGTCGTAGATGCGCTGCAGGGTCGAGGCGATCGGGTCGCGGCGGGCCGACAGTTCCTGCGCGTAACGGTCGAGGTCAAGGATCGGCTTGCGGGCGACGCCTGAATCCATCGCCGCCTTGGCGACCGCAATCGGAATGGCCGAGATCAGGCGCGGGTCGAACGGCACCGGGATGATGTAGTTGGGGCCGAATTTCGGCCGATTGCCCTGATAGGCGGCGGCGACGTCGTCGGGCACGTCCTGGCGCGCCAGTGCCGCCAGCGCCTGGGCGGCGGCGATCTTCATGTCGTCATTGATGGTGGTTGCCCTGACATCCAGCGCGCCGCGGAAGATATAGGGGAAGCCGAGCACGTTGTTGACCTGGTTCGGATAGTCCGAACGGCCGGTGGCCATGATGGCGTCGGTGCGGATCTCGGCCACTTCCTCCGGCGTGATTTCCGGATCGGGATTGGCCATGGCGAAGATGATCGGGTTCTTGGCCATCGACTGCACCATGGCGGTGGTCAGCGCGCCCTTGGCGGAGAGGCCGAGGAAGACGTCGGCGCCGTCGAGCGCCTCGGCGAGGCTGCGCGCCTCGGTCTTCACCGCATGCGCCGACTTCCACTGGTTCATGCCTTCGGTGCGGCCCTGGAAAACCACGCCCTTGGTGTCGCATAGGATGATGTTTTCCGGCGAAAAGCCCATCGCCTTCATCAGCTCGATGCAGGCGATGCCGGCGGCGCCGGCGCCGTTGCAGACCATTTTCGTGGTCTTCATGTCACGGCCGGTGATCTCCAGCGCGTTGATCAGGCCGGCGGCGGAGATGATCGCGGTGCCGTGCTGGTCGTCATGGAAGACCGGGATGTCCATCAATTCGCGCAGCCGCTGCTCGATGATGAAGCATTCCGGCGCCTTGATGTCCTCGAGATTGATGCCGCCGAAGGAGGGCCCGAGGAAACGCACGCAGTTGATGAACTCGTCGGCGTCCTCGGTGTCGACCTCGAGGTCGATGGAATCGACATCGGCGAAGCGCTTGAACAGCACCGCCTTGCCCTCCATCACCGGCTTGGAGGCCAGCGCGCCGAGATTGCCGAGACCGAGAATGGCTGTGCCGTTGGAGATGACTGCGACCATATTGCCGCGCGTCGTGTAGTCGAAGGCGCGCGAGGGGTCTTCGGCGATGGCCAGGACCGGAACCGCGACACCAGGCGAATAGGCGAGGCTGAGGTCGCGCTGCGTCGCCATCGGCTTGGTGGCGACGACCTCCAGCTTGCCCGGCCGACCCATGGCGTGGAATTCGAGCGCTTCCTGCGCACTGACGGACGGACCGCTGTTCTCGGTTTTCCTGGCCATGATGTACTTGATTTCCTCACCGGTGCAGCACCTCGTTGAAGCGGGTGCTTTGTGTCGGACCGAATTAAGACCACGCGCCGCCGCGTGTAAACTGCCAGCGTGCGGAATCGCGGTTGGTACGCGCGATTGCGGGCATCCTGCCGTCCCGGTCGTCCCCTGTTTTTCGAAGCCCCGGCATTAAACCGCGCGATCACATCTGCTAGCGTGCGGCGCATGAACATGCACAGCCCGAACGAGCCAGACGCCCCCGAGGCGATGACGCCGGTGCCGACCGCCCACGCCGGCGCCACGCCGATGATCGAGCAATTCATCGAGATCAAGGCGGCAAACCCGGATTCGCTGCTGTTCTATCGCATGGGCGATTTCTACGAACTGTTCTTCGACGATGCCGAGAAGGCAAGCCGGGCGCTGGGCATCGTCTTGACCAAGCGCGGCAAGTATCAAGGGCTCGACATTCCGATGTGCGGTGTGCCGGTGCATGCTGCTGACGACTATCTGCAGAAGCTGATCGGCCAGGGTTTCCGCGTTGCCGTCTGCGAACAGATCGAGGATCCGGCCGAGGCGAAGAAACGCGGCGGCAAATCGGTGGTGCGCCGCGATGTGGTGCGGCTGGTGACACCAGGCACCATCACCGAGGACAAATTGCTGGCGCCGTCGGAATCGAGCTTCCTGATGGCGCTGGGGCGGGTGAAAGGCGGAGCGGACCACTCCTTTGCGCTGGCCTGGATCGACATCTCGACCGGCGCCTTCCGCGTCACCGACACCACCGCCGACCGGCTTTTGGCTGACATCTTCCGTGTCGATCCGCGTGAGTTGATCGTTGCCGAGCCAGTGTTCCACGATCCGGAGCTGAAGCCGGTGTTCGACGTGCTCGGCCGCGTCGCCAGCCCGCAACCACCGTCACTGTTCGATTCGGCGTCGGCGACAGGGCGCATCGCCCGCTTCTTCGATGTGGCGACGCCGGACAGTTTTGGCGCCTTTTCGCGCGCCGAACTGTCGGCGATCTCGGGCGCCATTGCCTATGTCGAGAAGACGCAGAAAGCGGAGCGCCCGCCGCTGTCGCGGCCCGAACGCGAGGAGCAGGGTTCGACCCTGTTCATCGATCCGGCGACACGCGGCAATCTGGAACTGCTGCGCACGCTGTCGGGCAGCCGCGAAGGCTCGCTGTTCAAGGCGATCGACCGCACGGTGACCGGCGGCGGCGCAAGGCTGCTCGCCGACCGGCTGATGGCGCCGCTGACCGACCCGGCGGCGATCGGCGCCAGGCTGGACTCAGTGTCGTTCTTTCGTTCCGAAACGCGACTTTGCCAGGCGGTGCGGTCGAGCCTGAAGAGCGTTGCCGACATGCCCCGCGCGCTGTCCAGGCTGGCGCTCAACCGGGGTGGGCCGCGCGACCTTGGCGCGCTGCGCGCCGGCTTCGAGGCGGCAGGCGCGATCGCCGAAATCTTTGCCGCGACCGCCCTGCCCCCGGAACTTGCGGCGGCATTGGCCGCCATCCATGCACTGCCCCAAGCGCTTTCGCAGCATCTGATGCAGGCACTTGGCGACGAACTGCCGCTGCTCAAGCGCGACGGCGGCTTCGTTCGTGGCGGCTACCATGCCGATCTCGACGAGATGCGGGCGCTGCGCGACGAATCGCGAAAGGTGATCGCCGGGCTGGAACGCTCGCTGATCGACGAGACCGGCATCCGCTCGCTGAAAATCCGGCACAACAATGTGCTCGGCTACTATATCGAGGTGACCGCCAACCACCATGCTGTGATGACCGGCAGCGATGGCGCCAAGGCGCGCTTCATCCACCGCCAGACCATGGCCAACGCCATGCGCTTTACCACGACCGAGCTTGCCGAGCTCGAGACCAAGATCGCCAATGCCGCCGACCGGGCGCTCAACATCGAACTGGCCGCCTTCGAGGCGCTGACGACGGAAGCGGTCGGCGAAGCGGAGAAGATCCGTGCCGGCGCCGATGCGCTGGCCGTGCTCGATGTCTCCGCGGCGCTCGCGCTTCTGTCGGAAAGCGAAGCCTGGTGCCGGCCGGTGGTGGATTCGAGCCTTGCCTTCGAGATTACGGGCGGGCGGCATCCGGTGGTCGAACAGGCCTTGCGCCGCTCCGGCGAAGGCCCGTTCGTCGCCAATGATTGCGACCTGTCGCCGGAGGGAGCTGCCCGGAACGGCGCGATCTGGCTTTTGACCGGCCCGAACATGGGCGGTAAATCGACATTCCTGCGGCAAAACGCGCTGATCGCCATCCTGGCCCAGACCGGCTCGTTCGTGCCGGCGACATCGGCCCATATCGGCGTCGTCGACCGGCTGTTCTCGCGTGTCGGCGCCTCGGACGATCTGGCGCGCGGCCGCTCGACCTTCATGGTCGAGATGGTCGAGACGGCAGCGATCCTCAACCAGGCCGGCGAGCGCGCACTGGTGATCCTCGACGAGATCGGCCGCGGCACCGCCACTTTCGATGGCCTGTCGATCGCCTGGGCGGCGGTCGAATATCTGCATGAGAAGAACCGCTGCCGGGCAATCTTCGCCACCCATTTCCACGAAATGACCTCGCTGGCCGGCAAGCTGGCGCGTCTCTCCAACGTCACCATGCGGGTCAAGGAATGGGAAAACGACGTCGTCTTCCTGCACGAGGTCGGCAAGGGTGCCGCCGACCGCTCCTACGGCGTGCAGGTGGCGCGGCTGGCCGGCCTGCCGGAAGCGGTGGTCGACCGGGCCAAGGAAGTGCTGCACCAACTGGAAGAGGGCGAAGTTTCGGGCAAGACCAACCGGCTGGTCGACGATCTTCCATTGTTTTCGGTGGCGGTGAAGCGAGAAGCGCCGAAGCCGGTCAAGAGCGACGCGCTGGGGGCGGCACTCGGCGACATCAACCCGGACGAAATGACGCCACGCGAGGCGCTGGAAGCGCTCTACCGGCTGAAGGGGTTGGCGGGGACGTAGTCAGATCATCTCCAACCCGCGCTTGCGCGCTGGTGGCGGGAAGGCGCGGTCGAGATCGGCGATGTCCTGCGGCGCAAGCTTGATGTCGAGCGCAGCGACATTCTGGCGGACATGCTCCTCGCTGCTGGCCTTCGGGATGGCGATGACGCCCTCCTGATGCATCACCCAGGCCAGGGCGATTTGCGCTGGGGTCGCATTGTGGCGCCCGGCGATGGCTTCGAGCCTGGCATTGCGCGCCAACGCACCCTGCTCGACCGGAGAATAGGCCATCAAGGGGATGCCGCGCTGCCGGCTCCAGGGCGCCAGATCGAATTCGAGGCCACGCCGGACCAAATTGTAGAGCACCTGGTTGGTCTGGACATTGCCGCCATCGGGCAGGCCGATCAGCTCTTCCATCTCGTCGGTGTCGAAATTGCTGACGCCCCAGTGGCGGATCTTGCCGGCCTTTTTCAGGGCCTCGAAGGCCGCGACGGTTTCCGTCAATGGCACGCTGCCGGGCCAATGCAAGAGATAGAGATCGATGCGGTCGGTGCGCAGGCGTTTCAGGCTGTTTTCGCAGGCCCGCTGCACGCCCGCGCGCGAGGCGTTCGACGGTAGCACTTTCGAGACCAGGAAGGTCTCGTCGCGGCGCCCGGCAATGGCTTCGGCCACCACCTCCTCGGCACCGCCGCTGGCATACATTTCGGCGGTGTCGATCAACGTGATGCCGAGGTCGAGGCCGAGCTTGAGGGCATTCACCTCATCGGCGCGGCGACGGGAATCTTCGCCCATCTTCCATGTGCCCTGGCCAAGCACCTGAACGGCTTCGCCGGAGGGCAGTTTGGTGGTTCTGATGGTCGGTGGCATGGCGGGCTCCAGTTGGGGCCGGATCGCATCACAGGCTGGGCGATAAATCCAGAGGCGTTCTCGCCGCGCTGGCGATGGCTGAAGACTTACTTCACCGGATGGGCGGCGAGCCAGGCCTGCATCTGCTTGATCTCTGCTTCCTGCGCGGCGATGACGCCTTCGGCCAGCTTGCGGATTTCCGGGTCCTTGCCATTGGCAAGTTCAACCTTGGCCATGTCGATCGCACCCTGATGGTGCGGGATCATGCCTCTGACGAAATCGACGTCGGCATTGCCGGTATAGTCGGACGCCATCATGTCGGCATGCATCTTGTCCATCGCCGCCTTGTAGCCTTCCGTCGAAGGACTGGTCGCGTCCGTCGCCATAGCGCCCATGTCGTGTTTCATCTCTTCGCTCTGCGCCGGAACGCTTTCGAGGAAGACGGCAACCAGCATTCCGGCCGCCATCAGCAGCAGCACGAGTTTTTTGGCGAAGGTCATACATGGTCTCCTGTTGGATGGGTTTCGTATTTGGGGGCTTGGATCAGAGTTTCAATGTTCTCAGCCGCAATGCGTTTGCGATCACCGACACCGAGGACAGGCTCATCGCCGCCGCTGCCAGCATCGGCGACAGCAGCGTGCCGGTGAGCGGATAGAGCACGCCGGCGGCGACCGGCACGCCAAGCACGTTGTAGAGGAAGGCAAAGAACAGGTTCTGGCGGATGTTGCGGATCGTCGCCTGAGCCAGCGTGCGCGCCCGCACGATGCCGTTGAGGTCGCCTTTGACCAAGGTGATGCCGGCGCTTTCGACGGCGACATCGGCGCCGGTGCCCATGGCGATGCCGACATCGGCGGCGGCAAGGGCCGGTGCATCGTTGACGCCGTCGCCGGCCATGGCAACGCCGGTGCCTTTTGCGCGCAGTTCCTCGACAAGGGCTGCCTTCTGTTCCGGCAGCAGGCCGGCGCGGACCTCGTCGATGCCGAGGCTTCTGGCGATCGCGTTGGCCGTGCGTTCATTGTCGCCGGTCGCCATGATGATCCGCAAGCCGCTTTCATGCAGCGCCTTGATCGCCTCGGCCGTCGTTGTCTTGATAGGGTCGGCGACGGCGACGATGCCGGCCAGTTTTTTGTCGACAGCAACGAACATCGCCGTCTTGCCTTCGAGTTGCAGCGCCTCGGCCTTGGCCGAGATGGATGCGATGTCGACGCCAAGGTCGGCCATCATCGCGGCGTTCCCGAGCGCGACCGTCTTTCCCGAGACCGAACCGGACACACCCTTCCCGGTGACCGCCTCGAAGCCGCTGGCCTCTGCAACGGTCACGCCGCGCGTAGCGGCGCCGTCAACGATGGCTTCAGCCAGCGGATGCTCCGAGCCTTTCTCCAGGCCCGCGGCAAGCGCCAGCAATTCGTCTTCGGAAAAGCCGTTTGCCGTGACGACATCGGTCAGCTTCGGCCGGCCTTCGGTCAGCGTCCCCGTTTTGTCGACGATCAGCGTGTCGACGGAAGCGAAGCGTTCGAGTGCTGCGGCTTCCTTGATCAGCACGCCGGCATGCGCCCCGCGCCCGGTGGCGGTCATGATCGACATCGGCGTGGCGAGGCCGAGCGCACAGGGACAAGCGATGATCAGCACCGACACCGCCGAGACGATGGCAAAGATCAGGCTGGGCTCGGGTCCAAACACGGCCCAAGCGATGAAGGCGACAATCGCGACAAGGACGACGGCCGGGACAAAGTAGAAAGAAACGCGATCAGCCAACCCTTGGATCGGGGCGCGCGAGCGCTGCGCCTTGGCGACGAGCTCGACGATGCGCGCCAGCGTCGTCTCGGCGCCGACCTTCTCAGCGCGCATGATCAGCGCACCATTCTTGTTGAGCGTGCCGCCGGTCAGCGCATCGCCCTCGACCTTCTCGACCGGCAACGGCTCGCCCGTGATCATCGATTCGTCGAGCGAGGACCGTCCTTCCAGCACCGTGCCATCGACCGGCACGGCGTCACCGGGGCGTATGCGCAGGCGATCGCCGGCCTTGACGGCGGCGAGGGGCACGTCGTTTTCGGAACCATCGGCGGCGATCAGCCGCGCTGTCTTCGGTGCGAGATCGAGCAAGGCGCGGATCGCCGAGCCGGTCTTTTCACGGGCGCGCAGCTCCAGCACCTGGCCAAGGAAGACCAGCGCGACGATGACGGCGGCAGCCTCGAAATAAACCGGCACCGCACCGCCATGGCCGCGGAACTGATGCGGAAAGATATCCGGAAACAGCGTGGCGACGACGCTGTAGAGATAGGCGGCGCCGACGCCGAGCGAGATCAGCGTCCACATGTTGGGGCTGCGGTTGACGAGCGAATCCCAGCCGCGGTGGAAGAAAGGCAGTGCCGCCCACAACACGACGGGGCTGGCCAATGCCAGCTCAAGCCAGACCTTCGTCCGCTCGTCGACAAAAGCCTGGAAAGTCAGGCCAAGCATCGGCGCCATGGCGACGACCAGCAAAGGGACGGATAGAGCGGCACTGACCCAGAATCGCCTGGTGAAATCGACCAGTTCCGGATTGGGACCCTCGTCACCCGTTGGTACGCCCATCGGCTCCAGCGCCATGCCGCATTTCGGGCAGGATCCGGGCTTGTCGCGGACGATCTCCGGGTGCATCGGGCAGGTGTATTGCGTGCCCTTGGGCATCGGCTGCGGTGCTGGCCTGCCGCCGAGATATTTTTGCGGCTCCGCCTCGAATTTCGCCTGGCAAGCGGCCGAGCAGAAATAGAAGCCCTGGCCTTCGTGGCGGGCAAAATGACTGGCTGTCGCGCGGTCGACGCTCATGCCGCAGACCGGATCGGTGGCGGTCAGGAATTTTTCCAGTTCGGCGACGAATTTCGTGCGGCAGCCCTGGCTGCAGAAATGATAGAGATGGCCATCATGCTCGGCCGTCGGCTTGCCAGCCGCCGGATCGACAGTCATGCCGCAGACCGGGTCGCGGACGACGCTCTTCGTGGTGGGCACGGCGCCTTTTGTCGAGCAGCAGCTGCCGTGCGCGTGATGATCGTGATCTGAATGCGTCATTCGAAAATGCCTTGATGGATCGGTGTGTGACGTGGAGATAGGGCTTCCAGTAACTGGAAGGTCAAGGGCTGTTTCGACTTTTCTTCTCCGGTCCACGGCGCGTCCATCCACCCCAGAAAAAGTCTCACGCGGCAACACCAGGCCTGCTAGAAAGCGCGAGCGTCGCGGGGGTGGGGATTTTCTTCGGCAATGAAGCGTCTGGTCATCAATCTCGATCGGTCTCCCGATCGCCTTGCCCGTGTGACGGCGGAGTTTGCCCGCATCGGCGTTGCATTCGAACGCGTTCAGGCCATAGACGCACGCGACCGGCCGGAGCTGGACCAGCTGCCGCAAAATGTCGGATATCGGAACAGGCTGCCATTGACTGACGGCGAGATCGCCTGCCTGCTCAGTCACCGGGCCTGCTGGGCTGTCATCGCGCAAGGCGACGCCCGCTACGGGGCGATTTTCGAGGACGACATCGTCTTTGCCGCAAAAGCCGGCGCATTGCTTCGCGACAGCGACTGGATCCCAGCCGATGCCGAAGTCGTCAAGCTCGAAAGCTACTTCTGTAAGACCGTGATCCGACGCAAGCGCATTGCCATCGGTCACGGCTTTTCCACATCCAAACTCGACGCCGAACATATAGGAACCGCCGGCTACATCATCTCCAGGCAAACCGCGCTCGACCTGATCAAGGCCACCGAGGAGATCGGCATCGCTGTCGACGACCTTGTCTTCAACCCCGAGTTTTCGGTTTTGCGAGGCGAGACGATCTATCAGCTTGTTCCTGCGCTCTGCGCGCAAGATCAGTTCCTTGGCGACAGGGCGCTCCAATTGCCAAGCCTGCTCAGAGAAAAGCGGGATATCCAGTGCGCCGCACCCGCCGGGACCGGGAAACGCAGAAAGACAGCCATAGCGAGGGTCAAAGCCGAGGCTCGGCGAATAGGCAAGCGCATTGTCGATTTCGGTCGACTGAAGCGGAGAATGGTCATTCCATTTACTTATCCGAGCCAAAACTCAGCCGGGTCTTGAACCGGCTTCAACGCCCCATACCCAGCGCCGCCAAAACGCGCTATAGACGCCGCCGAAACGGCAAGGCCGACTGGATATATGGCAAGAATCTCCCTGAAGCTCGACGAATTGATCGACGGCGAAGCCTTGCGCCGCGAGATGACCGCGCTGACCGCGGGCACGGCGGGCGACGGCTCAGGGCAGGCTGCGCGCAATGGTGTGCTCCAGCTGCTCAAGGGACGACTGGCGGACGGGCGCGCCATTGCCGAACGCATGCTGAGGGACGATGGCGGCGGCAGCGCCTGCGCGGCGCGGCTGTCGCATCTCATGGACGAGATCATCCGGGCGCTTTACGATTTCGCCGTCACCCATGTCTACCGGGTCAAGAACCCGTCCTCCGCGGAGCGCATGGCCGTCGTCGCTGTCGGCGGCTACGGCCGTGGAACGCTGGCGCCGGGGTCCGACATCGACCTGTTGTTCCTGCTGCCTTACAAGCAGACGCCGTGGGGCGAACAGACAGTCGAATACATGCTCTATATGCTGTGGGACCTGGGGCTGAAGGTCGGCCACGCCACACGCAATATCGACGAATGCCTGCGCCTGTCGCGCACCGACGTCACCATCCGCACCTCGATCCTCGAAGCACGTTTCCTGTGGGGCGAGGAAAAGCTCTATGATGAACTGATGCTGCGCTTCGACCATGAGGTGGTGCGCACGACCGGCCCCGAATATGTCCAGGCCAAGCTTGCCGAACGCGATGACCGCCATGCCAAGGCCGGCGAAAGCCGCTATCTGGTCGAGCCCAACGTCAAGGACGGCAAGGGTGGCCTGCGCGATCTGCAGACGCTGTTCTGGATCGGCAAATATTTCTACCGGGTGCGCACCGGCGAGGAATTGGTCGATAAAGGCGTCTTCACCGAGGGTGAGTACCGCGAGTTCCAGAAAGCCGAGGATTTCCTGTGGGCGGTACGCTGTCACATGCATTTCCTCACCGGCAAGGCCGAGGAGCGGCTGCATTTCGACATCCAGCGCGAGATCGCCGAACGGCTCGGCTACACCACGCACCCCGGCCTGTCGGCGGTCGAGCGCTTCATGAAGCACTACTTCCTCGTTGCCAAGGACGTCGGCGACCTGACCCGCATCTTCTGTGCCGCGCTCGAGGAGGAGCAGGCCAAGCACGTGCCGGGCTTCAACCGCATCTTCCTGACTTTCTCGCGGCGCAAGCGCAAGCTGGCCGGCACGTCGGACTTCATTGTCGACAACCACCGCATCAACATCGCCGACGACCAGGTGTTCGAGCGCGATCCGGTCAATCTGCTCAGGCTGTTCTGGTTCGCCGACAAGCACGGTCTGGAATTCCACCCCGATGCGCTGAAGCTGCTGACCCGTTCGCTCGGCCTGGTCAACAAGTCGCTGCGGCGCGACGAGGAGGCCAACCGGCTGTTCCTCGACATATTGACCTCGGATCGCAATGCCGAACTCAATCTGCGCCGCATGAACGAGGCCGGGCTGCTCGGCAGGCTGATCCCGGATTTCGGCAAGATCGTCGCCATGATGCAGTTCTCGATGTACCACCACTACACGGTGGACGAGCACCTCATCCGCTGCATCGGCGTGCTGGCCGAGATCGAACGCGGCGACGGCGAAAAGGTCCATCCCCTGTCGCACACGCTGATGCCGGGGCTGAAGAAGAGCCGCGAGGCGCTCTATGTCGCCGTACTGCTGCACGACATCGCCAAGGGCAGGCCGGAGGACCATTCCGAGGCGGGGGCCAGGATCGCACGCCGCATCTGTCCGCATATGGGGCTGTCGCCTGCCGATACCGAGACCGTTGCCTGGCTGGTCGAGAACCATCTCGTGATGTCGATGACAGCCCAGACCCGCGACCTCAACGACCGCAAGACCATCGAGGATTTCGCCGCGATCGTGCAGTCGGTCGAGCGGCTGAAGCTGCTTTTGATCCTCACCGTCTGCGACATCAGGGGCGTCGGACCGGGTGTCTGGAACGGCTGGAAGGGCCAGTTGCTGCGCACGCTCTACTACGAGACCGAATTGCTGTTGACCGGCGGGTTTTCGGAAGTGTCGCGCGCGCAACGCACGGCGGCGGCGCGCGAGCGTCTGGCCGAGGCGCTTGCCGACTGGCCGGACAAGGCCCGCAAGCGCTATGTCGGCCAGCACTACGAGAATTACCTTTTGACCGTCGATCTCGCAGACCAGCTGCGCCATGCCGAATTCATTCGTGAGGCTGACGCGTCAGGCAACAAGCTTGCCACCATGGTCAAGACCCACCAGTTCGAGGCGGTGACCGAAATCACCGTGCTGGCGCAGGACCACCCCCGCCTGCTCTCGGTCATCGCCGGGGCGTGCGCCGGGGCCGGCGGCAACATTGTCGACGCGCAGATCTTCACGACGTCGGACGGCCGTGCGCTCGACACGATCCTGATCAGCAGAGAATTCGACCGCGACGAGGACGAGCGCCGGCGTGCCGAGCGTGTCGGCCGGCTGATCGAGGACGTGCTGTCGGGCAAGAGCTGGCTGCCGGAAATGATCGAGAAGCGCACCAAGCCGCGGCGCGGCTCCAAGGTGTTCAAGATCCCGCCGCGTGCCGAAATCCGCAACACGCTGTCGAATCGTTTTTCGGTCATCGAGGTCGAGGGCCTCGACCGGCCTGGGCTGCTGTCGGAGATCACCGGAACGCTTTCCGACCTGTCGCTTGACATCGCATCGGCCCACATCACCACCTTCGGCGAAAAGGTCATCGACACTTTCTATGTCACCGATCTCACTGGCCAGAAGATAGATAACCCGGCCCGCATCGCCACCATCCGCAATCGGCTGATGGCAACGCTCGAAGGCATCGTGTCCGAACGCGGCGGCAAGTCCAGGGCGGCGGCCGAGTGACAACGACCATCACTTTGTCCCAATTCCGCAGGCAGTTCCCAAAAGCATGAGCCTCGTCAAGAAATTCGCAACGGTCGCTTCCGGCACGCTGATGAGCCGCGCGCTCGGTTTCGGCCGCGAGATGCTGATGGCCGCCGCACTCGGCACCGGACCGGTCGCCGATGCCTTCAACGCCGCCTTCCAGTTTCCCAACACCTTTCGCCGGCTGTTTGCCGAGGGCGCCTTCAACGCCGCCTTCGTGCCGCTGTTCGCCAAGGAGATCGAGACCCACGGCACCGAAGGCGCCAAGCGCTTTTCCGAGGAAGTGTTCGGCGTGCTGTTCACGGCGCTGCTGGCGCTGACCATCATCATGGAATTGTCGATGCCGCTGATCGTGCGCTATCTGGTGGCGCCGGGTTTTGCCGGCACGCCGGGGAAGTTCGACACCACGGTGACGCTGGCGACGATCATGTTCCCCTATCTGATCTGCATGTCGTTGGGCGCGATGATGGCGGGCATGCTGAATTCGCTGCGCCGCTATTTCGCCGCCGCCGTGGCGCCGGTGTTCCTCAACATCATCCTGATCGGCGTGCTCGCCTATGCCTGGTACAAGGGCTCGGATGCCCTCACAGTCGGCTACGGGCTGTCCTGGGGCGTGCTTGCCGCCGGACTGGTGCAGCTGGCGATCGTCTGGGTGGCAGTGCGCCATGCCGGCATCTCGATCGGCTTTCGCCGTCCCAGAATGACGCCCGCGGTCAAGCGGCTGCTGATCCTGGCGCTGCCGGCGGCCATCACCGGCGGCATCACACAGATCAACCAGCTGATCGGCACGGCGATCGCCTCGGCGCAGAACAGCGCGGTGTCCTCGCTCGCCTATGCCGACCGCATCTACCAGTTGCCGCTCGGCGTGGTCGGTGTCGCGGTCGCCATCGTGCTGTTGCCCGAACTGTCGCGCGCGCTGAAGTCGGGCAATCTGATCGAGGCGGCCAATCTGCAAAACCGCTCGGTCGAGTTCACACTGTTCCTGACGCTGCCGGCAGCCGCCGCACTCTGGGTGATGTCGGAGCCGATCGTACGGCTGGTCTATGAGCGCGGCGCGTTCGCCGCCAACGGCTCGACGCCAACGGTGGCGGCGATCCTGGCGATCTTCGGCCTCGGCCTCCCGGCCTTCGTGCTGATCAAGGCATTCACGCCGGGCTATTTCGCCCGAGAGGACACGCGTACTCCGATGATCTTTGCCGCCATCTCGGTGGCGGTGAACGTCACCACGGCGCTGACGCTGTTTCCACGGATGGGCGCGCCCGGCATCGCGGTGGCCTCGGCCGTCGCCGGCTGGGTCAACGCGGTGATGCTGCTCGGCGTCCTGATCCGGCGCGGCCACTGGGGCCGCGACGTGCCGCTGATGAAGCGCATTCCACGTCTGGTGCTGTCGGCTATCGTGATGGGGGCAGCGCTCTATTTTGCCGAGCATTGGTTCGCCGTCAGGCTCGGGCCCGGCTCGCCGCTGGTGGTCAAGGCGACGACGCTGCTGTCGCTGGTCGCGGGTGGGGCGCTGCTGTACTTCATCACGGCGTTTGCCACCGGCGGCGCCGATTTCGGCATGATCCGTCGCAACGTCAAGCGGGGATCTGGCAAGTCGGCGCCACCGATCGCAAAGACCGACCTGGACGAGTAGCGCCCGACACGCTCGCAGCGCCGTCTTGATCGCAGCGCCGTCTTCGTCCATAAGCGCGCCGTCGCAAGACTTTCGCCGCGCGCGGTTTCCAGCCGCGTGATTGGCTCCGAAAAGTCTGCAACTTTTCGGAATCACGCTTATACGGCCCTCCACAAGCCATGAGGACAATCATGACCGCCTTCAAGCCACTCGTCTTTTCCGGTGTCCAGCCGACCGGCAATCTGCATCTCGGCAATTATCTCGGCGCCATCAAGAAATTCGTTGCCCTGCAGGACACCTCCGATTGCATCTATTGCGTCGTCGACCTGCATTCGCTGACAGCCCAACTCGTTTATGAAGACCTGGCCGACCAGACGCGGTCGATCACTGCGGCGTTCCTGGCCTCCGGCATCGATCCGAAGAAGCACATCGTCTTCAACCAGTCACGGGTCATGCAGCACGCCGAGCTTGCCTGGATCTTCAATTGCGTGGCGCGCATCGGCTGGATGAACCGCATGACGCAGTTCAAGGACAAGGCCGGCAAGGACCGCGAGAATGCCTCGCTCGGCCTGCTCGCCTATCCCTCGCTGATGGCTGCCGACATCCTGCTCTACCGTGCCACCCACGTCCCTGTCGGTGAGGACCAGAAACAACATCTGGAGCTCACCCGCGACATCGCGCAGAAATTCAACAACGACTTCTCCGACCGTATCGCAGCGCTCGGCGTCGGCGTCGAGATGCAGGTCGGCGAAGAGACCGTGAACGGCTATTTCCCGCTGACCGAGCCGGTCATCGGCGGGCCGGCGGCGCGCATCATGTCGCTGCGCGACGGCTCCAAGAAGATGTCCAAATCGGACCCGTCTGATCTGTCGCGCATCAACCTGACCGACGACGCCGATGACATCTCGAAGAAGATCCGCAAGGCCAAGACCGATCCGGAAGCGTTGCCGAGCGAGCTGGATGGCCTGGCCGGCCGGCCCGAGGCAGAAAACCTGGTCGGCATCTATGCGGGTCTCGCCGAGATGTCGAAGGCGGATGTGCTCAAGCAATTCGCCGGCCAGCAGTTTTCCGTGTTCAAGCCGGCCTTGGCCGATCTTGCTGTGGAAAAACTGGCGCCGATCGCCAGCGAGATGCGCCGCATTTCGGATGACCGCGCCTATGTCGACGCGGTGCTCAAGGACGGCGGCGAGCGCGCCGGCGTGCTGGCCGAAGCGACGATGAAGACGGTGCGCGACATTATCGGCCTGCTGCAGGGCTGATCGCGACATCGGGTGCACTGGCACAAGGCCGGCGGCTTGCCGCCGGTCCGCCGCAGTGGCAGATTGCGCCGCAAGACACCGAGTAGATAGACATGGTCTCCAAACGCCTCAGCCGCGAAGCCGGCCATCGCAGGAAATTCCTGACGATCATCGACGACACGCCGGAATGCGAGCGTGCCGTCGCCTATGCCTCGAAACGGGCGCAGAGCACCAGCGGCACGCTGGTGCTGCTCTATGTCATCGTGCCGGACGATTTCCAGCATTGGCTGGGTGTCGAGAAGATCATGCGCGAGGAAGCTAACGCCACGGCGCGCGCCGCACTCGACAGCTATGCCAACAAGGTGCGCCAGAAGCTCGGCATCGAGCCCGAGATGGTGGTCCGCGAAGGCAAGCCGACGGAAGAGATTCACAAATTGATCGAGGAAGACCAGGACATCGCCATCCTGGTGCTGGCCGCCGGTGCGGGCAAGGAAGGCCCGGGACCGCTGGTCGGCGCCGTGGCCGGCAAGGGTGCCGCCTTCCCGATCCCGGTGACTGTCGTGCCGCAGAACCTTTCGGACGAGGAAATAGACAGCCTGGCCTGAGGTGTGCTGATTTTCAGGTGATGCCGGCCTGACCTGAATCTCAACACACCTTCGGGCGCGTCCCAGGGGCGCGCAAAAAACATTCCGCCAGCCAGCCATTCCGGCGATGCGTTTCGCTTGAATGTCCAGCCAATTGAGCCTATTTAGAATTGTTCCAAACTAGATGCCCAACCGGGCACGGAGACGGCCATGTTCATCCAGACCGAATCGACGCCAAACCCGGCGACGCTGAAATTCCTGCCCGGCAAGGAAGTGCTTGTGGAAGGCACCGCCGATTTCCGCGATGCCGACAGCGCCGCCGTCGCCTCGCCGCTGGCCGGCCGGCTGTTCGAAATTCCTGGCGTCACCGGCGTTTTCTTCGGCTATGACTTCATCACCGTGACCAAGGATGGCCCCGACTGGCAGCATTTGAAGCCGGCGATCCTCGGCGCCATCATGGAGCATTTCATGTCCGGCGCGCCCGTCATGGCCAAGGCCGGCCCGGCCGCCGAGACCAGCCAGACCGGTGAGTTCTACGACAAGGCCGACGAGGAGCTGGTCATCACCATCAAGGAGCTGCTCGACACGCGGGTGCGCCCGGCGGTCGCCCAGGATGGCGGCGACATCACCTTCCGCGGCTTCGAGAATGGCACGGTGTTCCTGCACATGAAGGGTGCCTGCGCCGGCTGCCCGTCATCGACGGCGACGCTGAAGCACGGCATCCAGAACCTTCTGCGCCATTTCGTGCCGGAAGTGCAGCAGGTCGAGCAGGTCTCCTGACGCCCGTTTTGACAATTCTACCCTGCTGACCGTCTGGTCCGATTTCTTCGCTTCCGGCGCATCGGTCAGAAGGAACTCCAAAATGATCTACGAACTTCGGGTTTACCGGGCTCTGCCGGGACGCTTGCCGGCGCTTCTTGATCGCTTCGACAAGATCACGCTCAAATTATGGGAAAAGCACGGTATCCGCCAAGCGGGTTTCTTTACCACGCTGATCGGAGCTTCGAACAACGAACTGACCTACATGCTGGCATGGGAATCGCTGGCCGAACGCGAAGAGCGCTGGACGGCGTTCGTGAAGGACCCTGCCTGGACGCAGGCGCGGGAAGACTCCGAGCGTGATGGCCAGATCACCGAGACAATCATCAACCAAATTTTGGTACCCACCGCGTTCTCGGCGGTGTCCTGACCGCCGAGCAGGCGTCGCATCGCGCAAACAACAAAAAACCGGGCCGAATTGCCCGGTTTTCTGCTTGGGACGTCCGTTGTTGCCTAGACGGTCCGCGTACGAAAACTGCCTCTAGAGAACGATGACCTTGGCGCCGACCGAGGCGCGGTCATAGAGGTCGATAATGTCCTGATTCATCAGCCGGATGCAGCCAGACGACATCGCCTTGCCGATCGAATTCCATTCGGGGCTGCCATGCAGGCGATAGCCTGAATCACCGCCCTTGTTGAACAGGTACATGGCGCGCGCGCCGAGCGGGTTCTTCAGGCCCGGCTCCATGCCGCCGGCAAACTTTTCCAATTCCGGCTGGCGCTGGATCATCTGCCTCGGCGGCGTCCAGGTCGGCCATTCGCGCTTGAGCGCAATGTGGGCGGTGCCATGCCACTCGAAGCCCTCGCGGCCGACGCCGATGCCGTAGCGAATGGCCCTTCCGTCGCCCTCGATGAAATAAAGGAACTTGTTCTGCGTATCGACGATGATCGTGCCCGGCTTTTCCGGGCTATCGTAGTTCACTTCCTGCCGATGGTACTTCATCGGCACTTTCTCGATCGGGATGCGCGGCAGCTGATAACCGGCGTCGGTGACCGCGCCGTAGTCGTTGGAGAAGATCTGCGAGCCGATGGTGCTGCAACCGGCGATAGCAGTGGAGAGCGCCAGTGCGGCGATGATTGCAAACGACTTCATGCGCATCAGGTGATCCGGTGCCCCGCCCAAACTCGGCGGCACGAGTCGGCCGCTCTCTCATCATCATTCATGCTGGCATTTGCTTTGCTTGCCAAGCGCGCGATGCCTATATGCCTGCCTTGACGTACCGGTAAGCGTATCACTATGGCATTTTGGCAACAGGACTCACAGGATTGTGAAGCAAATTCAAGGGGCCTGCTCCATGGGTTCCTGGAAATCGAGGAGAACCGTCATGAATGTCGGTGACGCCGCCCACCGCTCCGGCCTGCCGGCCAAGACCATCCGTTACTATGAAGAGATCGGCCTGATCGCCCCGGCACGCGCCGCCAACGGCTACCGCGATTATTCCGGAGACGACATCCATCGGCTGGCCTTCCTGCGCCGCGCGCGCAATCTCGGCTTTTCCATCGACGATTGCCGCCAGCTGATGGCGCTTTACCAGGATCGCAGCCGCGCCAGCCAAAACGTGCGCGAAATCGCCGCCGCCCATGTCACGGCGATCGAGGAGAAAGTGCGCGAGTTGCAGTCGATGCGCTCGACGCTGCAGAAACTGATTCATGCCTGTCACGGCGACGAAAGGCCGGATTGTCCGATCCTTGATGACATGGCGGGCGCGGCATTGCCTAGCGACAAGGGCGCCTCTGCGCCTGCATAATGACCGTATGTCGACGACGCCCGAAGCCTGGTCGACTCCTGCCGGGAGGACATCCGCAATGGTCTCGATGACCGTCGAACTGCGCAATGTGGAGGACACGCGAGCCGCCATGGGCTGGGCCGGCGGCCACACGATCATCGTCGACCGGCCCGAAGGCAAGGCCGGCGGCATGGGCCTGGGCTTCAATGGCGGCCAGTTGCTTGCCCTGGCGATCGGCGGCTGCTTCTGCAACGATCTTCGCTACGTCGCCGAGGAAATGGGCGTAACGCTCGACAAGATCGCCGTGACCGTGACGCTGAACCTCGAAGGCAAGCCTTTGCTCGCGACCTCGTCAACCATGGCGGTTTCATGCACGACGCTGGACGGCTCCGACCCGGCCGAGATCATTACAAGGGCCGCGGCGATTTCCACGGTCAGCAACTCCCTGCGCCAGGGCGTGTCGGTGAGCATTGAAACGGCCGCAACGACGGCCGGCTTGTCGGAGGAATGATCCCCGGGAACAGGCGCATTGGCCGCGTGGATTGTCAGAGATCGCCAAAAAAGGCCCGCCGCCGGCACGGCAGAGCGATTGACCCAATTTTCTTCGGCATCTGGGCGCGTCAATCAGCCGCTCTATGTCTTCCCTTGTCGCAATGATCAACGATGGAGGTTGGCATGGATCGGCGATTGTTTCTGACTGGAATGCTTGGGCTGGCAGGGGCTGCGACCGTCGTCGCAATCGCGCGTCCTGCCACCGCCTTGGCCGGCATCCCGAATACGGGGCCCGGCATTCTCGACGAGCTCGACAAACCGTCCGACGATATTCTCGACCCGGATGGTCCCGGTGTCCAGGATGGCGTCGAGTTGGTGCGGCACCGCAGATGGCACCGCCGCCGTCGCCGACGCGGGTGGAGGCGGGTCTGCCGTCGCTATTGGCGCAATGGCTATTGGCGCCGCAGATGTTTCCGCAGATCCTTCTGGATCCACTTCTGACGAGACCAGCAACGCGAAGGTCCCGGCGCCCGCCGGGGCCTTCGCTATCGCTGCGGGCTTCAATCAATCGGCAAAAAAAGGCCCGCCGCCCCTCGGCAGCGGGCAGGTCCTGGAGTGCCGGGGGATCAACCCGGCATGGGATCAACGAGCGGATCACCGGTTGGTTGCAGGGATCGGCCCGGTAGCCTTCCTTTGGGTGGACCGCCACCGGGCCTGACCGGAGCGGGGTGTATTGGGGGAGCCCCGGCTGCTTCCAAAATATCACTTTTCTCTTATATTCGCTTTAGCTAATTTACATAAAGCCATGCATCACCCGCAGATGGGGTGCGCACTTCACGAAAGTGTCGAAGTGACGTCTCCCTGCTTATGCCATTCGGAATTCGCGGAACCAAAGCGGTTGCATCTGACTTTGGTTGGTGACGCGCAAAGACTTTTTCGCTGCTATCTTAAAGTTACCAAATGGAAATTGACCGGCGCAGCATATCAAGTCGATTTGCGCTGACGATCTCTCTGTTTTTCCAGGAACTGCTTGGCGTGCTCCGCCCAATCAGCCGTGGTGACTTTATGCTCCTGAACGGACTTTCTGAAAGCCTTGCGCAGAGCATCAAGGTCAAAGGCCCACAGTTGTTCACCATCAGTGCTGTTCAATTTTGTGCCGCCCGTCCCCATGAGAACGATGGTGTGCACCACAAGCTCAATCTTTCAAGGATCAATGCCTGACTTCTTTTGGGTATATCCGGGTATATCGAATATACAATCGCCTGCATAAAACAGGTTCAAACCGTGAACAGAATCTGGCATGGTGCCTGGCATGCCGATCATCTCGCCCATCCCAATCAACCCTCTCATCGACGGTCGCCAGTCCGAACGCGCCATGCTGGTGCGGCGCGGTGTGCAGCGGCTGCTCATGGATATGGGCGCGCATGTCTTGCCCGAACTGTCGCTGGCCACCGGCCGCCGTGCCGACCTCGTCGCTTTGACCCGGCAGGGCGATATCTGGATCATCGAGATCAAATCCTCGATCGAGGATTTCAGGGTCGACCGCAAATGGCCCGACTACCGGCTGCATTCCGACCGCTTCTTCTTCGCCACCCATCCCGGCGTACCCTCGGAGATCTTCCCGCACGAATGCGGCTTCATCCTTTCCGACGGCTATGGCGCCGAGATCCTGCGCGATGCGCCCGAGCACCGCATGGCAGCGGCAACGCGCAAGGCGCTGATGCTGCGGATCGCGCGGGCCGGCGCTTCGCGGCTGCTGGCGGCGGAGCTTGCCGGCGTGTCGGTGCCGGCGCTGGAGGGTGAGAGCGAGTAGCGGCGTCCTTCAGTCTATGGCCGGCTCTCCTCTTCGCCGTCCTCCACGCCACCCCTAGCGGACGCCATGAGCAGCACGGCAGCGCCCAGGATGGCGGCGATGAAGGAGCCGGCGAGGATGCCGACCTTGACCGCGTCCTGCAGCGCCACGTCGCCGGCGAAGGCGAGCAGGCCGATGAACAGGCTCATGGTGAAGCCGATGCCGCACAGCAGCGATATGCCGATCATGTGCGTCCAGCCGGCATTGGCGGGTAGGTCGGCAAGACCGAGCCTGATGGCAAGTGCCGAGGAGCCGAACACGCCGACCAGCTTGCCGACCACCAGGCCGGCGGCGACACCCAGCGTCAACGGCTCGATCAGCGCGCCAAAGCTCAGGCCGGCGAGCGAAACGCCGGCATTGGCAAAGCCGAAGATCGGGATGACGACGAAAGCCACAATCTTGTGCAGGCCGTGCTCGAGCCGGTGCAGCGGCGAACGGTCCAGATCGTGACCGATCCCGGCGGAGCGCTCAAGCGGGATGGTCAGCGCCAGCGCCACGCCGGCAAGCGTTGCATGGACGCCAGATTTCAGCACCAGAACCCACAGGACGACGCCCAGAACGAGATAGGGCACAAGCGTCATCACCCGCATGCGGTTGAGCACGACAAGCGCGGCAATGATTGCGAAGGCGGCACCCAGATAAGCCAGCGACAAGCCGCTGGTGTAGAAGATGGCGATGATGATGACGGCACCGAGGTCGTCGATGATGGCCAATGCTGTGAGGAACACCTTCAGCGAAGCCGGCACGCGGCTGCCGAGCAGCGACAGCACGCCGAGCGCAAAAGCTATGTCGGTGGCGGTCGGGATCGCCCAGCCGGACAGGGCGGCCGCATTGTTGCGGTTGACGGCGACATAGACGAGTGCCGGAACCAGCATGCCGCCGGCGGCGGCGATGCCGGGCAGCACGCGCCGAGGCCAGGTGGAGAGCTGGCCGTCCAGCATCTCGCGCTTGATCTCCAGCCCGACGAGCAGGAAGAACACCGCCATCAGCCCGTCATTGACCCAGTGCGAGACGCTGAGCGGGCCGAGATAGGCGTGGAGCACGGAGAAATAGGTTTCGGCGAGCGGCGAGTTGGCGACGATCAACGCAAGTGCCGCCGCCGCCATCAGGATGATGCCGCCGGCCGCTTCGCTATCGAGAAATTCGCGGAAGACGGAAATCGGCCGCTGCTTCAGATCCTGCATGTCGCCTCCGTCATGCCGCCTGTTTCGGCGGGTTTCAATCGGCAAGATGGCAAACGGTGGCCTTAACGCGGCGCGCGCTTTGCCAGTATGCGCTGCAAGGTGCGACGGTGCATGTTGAGCCGGCGCGCTGTCTCGGAGACGTTGCGCTCGCACATCTCATAGACGCGCTGGATATGCTCCCATCGGACGCGGTCGGCCGACATCGGGTTTTCCGGCGGCGCCGCGCGCTCGCCGGCGGTGCGGGTGAGTGCGGCGAAGATATCATCGGCGTCGGCGGGCTTGGAGAGATAATCGACCGCACCGAGCTTCACCGCGGTCACCGCGGTGGCGATGTTGCCATAGCCGGTCAGGATGATGGTGCGGGAATCCTCGCGCTTTTCGCGGATGGCCGCGACCACGTCGAGGCCGTTGCCGTCGCCGAGCCGCATGTCGACCACGGCGTAGGCGGGCGGATTGGCGCGCGCCTTGGCAACCGCCTCCTCGACGCTCTCGGCCGTCTCGACCACGAAGCCCCTGGCTTCCATGGCGCGGGCCAGACGCGTGAGGAACGGCTTGTCGTCATCGACGACAAGCAGCGAGGTGTCCTCGCCTTCAACCATTGCGCCAATATTCTCGTCGCCTGTCATAGTCTCAAAATTCCTGCTGCCTTAATTTTACGCAAATATAGTTCCTGAGCCTCCTTGTCCAATTTTTAGAGGTCCTTCAAGGCTCTCAGGCAGTGTCGAACATGCTGGCCGAAGTGATTTCCGGATTGAGGAACACACCACGCGGCCACGATATCTGGACCATGGCGCCCTCGCCCAGGCCACCCGAATTGCGGAAATCGAGCACGGCACCAGAGCGTTCGAGCAGGGTCTTGGCGATGAACAGGCCGAGGCCCAGACCACCGCCGGTTTCATTGCCCTGGCGCGTCGACATATAGGGCTCGCCGATGCGGTCGATGATCTCGGCCGGAAAACCGGGGCCGTCATCGACGATCGAGAAGGTGACGGTGGCCTCGTCCCAGCTCCAGCGCACGGTGACGCTTTTGCGGGCGAAATCGACCGCGTTCTCGACCAGGTTGCCGAGGCCGTAGATGACGCCCGGATTGCGCTGCCCGACCGGCTCGGGGCCGATGCGTTCGCCGGGCCGAAGCTTGATCGAGATGCCGAAGTCCCGGTGCGGCGCGGTGACCTCCTCGACCAGCGATGTCAATGGCAGCCGCGAAAGATGCGCCTCACCCTCCGAGGACAGGCTGGTCAGCCGCTTGAGAATCTCGCGGCAACGCTCGCTCTGCGAACGCAACAGCGTCACGTCTTCCCCATATTTCGGATCCTTGCCGAGCGCCTTTTCCATCTCCTTGGCGACAAGCGCGATGGTGGCGAGCGGCGTGCCGAGCTCGTGCGCGGCCGCGGCGGCCAGCCCGTCGAGCGCCGAAAGGTGTTGCTCGCGCTGCAGCACCAGCTCTGTTGCGGCGAGCGCATTGGCCAGAAGCCGGGCTTCGGCTGCCACCCGAAAAGCATATATGGCGGTGAAGGCGATCGAGGACAGCACCGCCATCCACATGCCGGCGACATAGAGAAAAGGCATGGCCAGCGGCGCATCCTCATGCCAGGGCAGCGGCAGATGGACAAAGACCAGAAAGGTCGCCGCCGACATGACCAGCCCGCCGAGGATGGCAGTCAGGCGCAGGGGCAGCGATGTCGCCGAAATGACGACAGGCACGGTCATCAGCAGCGAGAACGGATTGGTGAGGCCGCCGGTCATGTAGAGCAGGCCGGCAAGCTGCAGGCTGTCGAAGATGAGGATGCCGAAGGCCGCAAGCGGCGTGAGCCGGTGTGCCGCCGGAAAGCGAAAGGCGAGAAACAGGTTCATCCAGGCCGAACAGGCGATCAGGGCAAAGCAGAGGCTGACCGGCAGCGGAAACTTCAGCCCATAGGCGACGACGAGCACCGCCAGGCTCTGACCGACAATGGCAAGCCATCGCAACCGGATTAGCGTGTTGAGGCGCAGTCTCTGGCTCTGCTGGAAATCGGGCGAACGCAAAACGTTGATCATGGCCATGAATTACAGCCGCGAAGCTCCAAAGGCTAGGTCCCGCGCGGCTTGGCCCGGGCGGTGGCGGCGGCGAGCAGCGGGTTTTCCGGCCAGACATGCTTGGGATAGCGGCCGCGCATGTCGGCGCGCACGTCGGTCCAGGAGCCGCGCCAGAAGCCGGGCAGGTCGCGCGTCGTCTGGATCGGCCGGTGCGCCGGCGACAGGAGTTCGAGCGTCAGCGGCACAGTGCCATTGGCGATCGAAGGATGGCGGTCGAGGCCGAACAGCTCCTGTACGCGAATCGCCAGCACCGGCCATTCGCCGTCATAGCGGATAGGCACATGGCTGCCGGACGGAGCGTCGAAATGGGTCGGCGCCAGCGTATCGATCCTGCGCTGCAGATCATGCGGCACGAGGCTGGCCAGCCCGGCCGAGACAACGCCTGCATCGATGGCGGCAAACGATGCCGCGCCGGCGAGGTAAGGCAGCAGCCAGTCGTCGAGGCGCTCGACGAGGGCGTCATCCGCCATATCGGGCCATGGCGCGCCCAGGCCGCGATGCAGCCAGCCAAGCCGCTGGCGCAGCGTTTGCGCCTCCTTGCTCCAGGTCAGCAGCGACAGCCCGTGCTGGCGCACGGCATCGAGGACGGCGCGGTCGGCGTCGGCCCCCGTTGGCGGCGGCAGCATGCGCTCGGCGAGCGTGATGGCGCCAAGGCGCACGGTTTCACGTACACGCACGGCGCGCTTGTCCCGATCGAAGCTCGTTTCACGGCGCGCCTCGATCCTGTCCGCCAACGCGACACGGACATCGTCCTCGCCGATCGCCGCTGCCGCCGTGATGCGCGCATTCTGTGCCTTGCCCTGCAGGTCGGCGACGACCAGAAACGGCTCGCCCGCCAGCGGGTCGGCGGCGTCGAGCATGGCGCCGGAGCCGTTGGCCAGCACGAAACGGCCGCGCTCGCCGCGCGCCTTCGCCACCCGATCCGGCCAGGCGTGCACGAGCAGGGGACCGCCCGCCGCAGCTTCGCTGCCCTTTGCTCCGCCAGCCTGCCTTGCCAGCCTTTCGGCGAGCTGCTTGGCGGCGGTAGCGCGCGGAGATCTTTCCCCGCGAAAACGCATCAGCCGCCGCTCCAGATCGGCGCCGAGGCCACCGAGGCCGCGTTCGGTAAGCAGCACGGCGAACATTGCCGCCTCGAAGGCATGGCCGCTGCCGGCTGCCTCGGCAACCATATGCGCCAACCGCACCGGCAGAGCGAGCTTGCGCATCGCTGCACCCGCTTCCGTCAGGCGCCCCGTCTCGTCGATGGCATCCAGCGCGCGCAGTAGCCCCCTTGCCTCATTGAGGGCCGGAACAGGTGGCGGATCGAGAAAAGCAAGCGCTGACGGATCGGCAACGCCGAAGGCAGCACAATCGAGCAGCAGTCCGGACAGATCGGCCTCAAGGATTTCCGGCGGCGTGAAAGCGGGAAGTGCAGCCGTTTGCTCGGCCCGCCACAGCCGGATGGCGACGCCTGGCTGCGTGCGCCCGGCACGGCCGGCGCGCTGGTCGGCGGAAGCCTTGCTGACACGCACGGTCTCCAGTCGGGTCAAGCCACTGGCCGGCTCATAGCGCGGCAGCCGCGACAGGCCGGAATCGATGACGACGCGCACGCCGTCGATGGTGATCGAGGTTTCGGCTATCGAGGTGGCCAGCACCACCTTGCGGCGGCCCGCCGGCGGCGGCTTGATCGCCGCGTCCTGCGCCTTGCCGTCCAGCATGCCGTAGAGCGGGACGATGTCGGTATCGGTGCCGACCTTGCCGGCCAGCCGTTCGGCGGTGCGCTCGATCTCGCGCTGGCCGGGCAGGAAGGCAAGGACGCTGCCGCTCTCGTCGGCAAGGGCGGCGCGGATCGCCTTGGCCATCGCGTCCTCGATGGCGATGCCGGCCGGCCGTTCGTCATAACGGATATCGACGGGAAAGGCGCGACCCTCGCTTTCGACGACCGGCGCGCCCGACATGAGTTTGGCGACGCGCGCGCCGTCGAGCGTCGCCGACATCACAGCCAAGCGCAGATCCGGCCTGAGCGCCCCCTGCACGTCGAGCGCCAGAGCGAGACCGAAATCGCCGTCGAGCGAACGCTCGTGGAATTCGTCGAAAATGACAGCCGAAACACCGGGCAGTTCGGGATCGTCGAGGATCATGCGCGCCAGCACGCCTTCGGTGACGACCACGATCCTGGTCTTTGCCGAAATGCGGTTTTCCATGCGCATGGCGTAGCCGACGGTGGCGCCGGGTTCCTCACCAAGCAACTCAGCCATCCGGCGAGCGGCGGCGCGAGCGGCGAGGCGGCGCGGTTCAAGCAGGATGATCTTGCCGGCGCCGAGCCAAGGCGCGTCAAGCAGCGCCAGCGGCACCAGCGTGGTCTTGCCAGCGCCGGGCGGCGCCACCAGCACGGCGCTGTTGCCATCGCCAAGCGCTTCCCTCAGCGCCGGCAGCACGACGGACACAGGAAGCTCCGGCAGGGGTTTTGTGGTCATGGCGCCCGCATATCAGCGGTTACGGCCACGGCGCAACCAGAGTCGGTTCAAAGCCGGGTACGCGAAAACGGGTTCCAGCGCACGGTCCCCAGCCGCGCTTCCTCACGCACCATGGTCAACAGGCCGGCGCCGCCAACGACCGCCAGGCCAACCAGCGACAGCCCGTCCGGATATTCCTGGAAAAACAACGCGCCGAGGATCACCGCCCAGGCGATCTGCGAATAATGCGTCGGCGCGACCCGGTTGGCAGGCGCGTATTTCATGGCCAGCAGTTGAAGGAATTGTCCACCTGCTGTGAAGGCACCGGCCGCCGCCAACCACAGCAACTGCTTGCCGTCGGGAACGGTGAACGAGGTGGCGGCGGCACCAATGCCGTTGAACAGCAGGCCGTAGCCGACCAGCACGCCGAGCATGGTGGTGCGCTTTTCCTGCTGCGCCAGCGAGCGCATCAGGATGACGCTGGTGGCGGCGAGGAAGGCAACACCGAAGGCGGCAAGGTGGCCGAGATTGAGCTCGCGAAAGCCCGGCCGCACCACCAGCATGACACCGGCGAAACCGGCGACCACTGCCAGCCAGCGCCAGGGGCCGACCTTCTCCTTGAGGATCACCGTGGAGAGAATGGTGACGCAGAGCGGCGCCAGGAATATCAACGCATAGGACTCGGCCAGCGGAATGGTGGTGAAGGCGTAGACACTGAGCACGCCGGAAGCGATGCCCGCCCAGGCACGCGCCTGCACCGCCCATGGCCTTCTGGTGCGCCAGAAATCGCGCCAGCGTTCGCCCGCGGGCCGCGTGAAGAACAGGAAGAAGCCCGCGAACAAGGTTATGAAAAAGCCGATCTCGAAGATCGTGAGCTGACCGCCCAGGCTTTTGACAACGGCATCGCTACCCGAATAGCTTGCGTAGGCGATCAGGGCGAGCAGGATTCCGTTCGTCACGTTGTTCCAATTCCGGGGAGAGAGTGGTTTGAAAATCCTGGCGCTCGGTGCGCATCCGGACGACATCGAGATCTTCATGTTCGGTACGATGGCCGCCTATGCTGCGCAAGGCGCAGAACTCACTTTTGCCATGGCCACCGATGGTGCCAGGGGCGGCACAAGTGATCCCGCTGTTCTCGCTCGTGTCCGTCGCGACGAAGCAACGGCCGCGGCCGCGCTGGTAGGCGCAGTGCCACGCTTCCTCGACTTCCCGGACGGCGAGCTGGTGGCCGATGCAGCGCTGATTGGAGCTCTGAAAGCACTGATCGGTCAAATCGGCCCGGATCTGGTGATCACGCATGCGCCCAACGATTATCATGCAGACCATCGCGCGCTGTCGGACGGCGTTCGTATCGCGGCGTCTTTCGCCGTCCCAGTGCTGCATGCCGACACGATGGGCGGCACCGGTTTCTCGCCGACGCACTATGTCGACATTTCCGCCCATGCCGACGTCAAGGCCGAGGCGATCCGCATGCATCAATCGCAGGATCCCGACCGCTTCGTCGACATTGCGCGGACACAGAACGCCTTTCGCGCCGGCCAGTGCAACGGCGCGCAAGGCTCATCGGCCGAAGCCTTCCGTTTCGAACCGTCGTTCCCGTTCGCCGATATCCGCGCGCTGCTGCCGCCGGCGCCGGCGATCCGCAAGGTGATGGTGAGCACCAGAAGGGTAGATTGAAAGCCGAGGCTGCCCCACGTCCCGGTCAGAATCGGCCTGAACAGCTTCGGTAAACCAGCCAGCGACCCGCGCTTTTCCCAACGTTTTCAGACATCGCCATAAGCATGCTGCGGCGCAGCAACGAATTCGCTTGCCTTGTTTAGTAAAAATTGCATCACTAAACAAATTACTAAACATCTGCAGCGCAACCGCGCCGCCATGTTTGGGCCCCTGAGGAGAGGGGTTGAGGGCTTTTTGAAACCGTCATCCGGGCGCGTTTCGCAAATGGGAGGAAGTCATGAAATCGAGCTTGAAACTGGCGTTGGGACTGACCTCGGCAATCACAGCGTCGACAGCCGTCGCGAACGTCGCGCACGCTGAAGACCTGACCCTGTGCTGGGCCGCCTGGGACCCGGCCAACGCGCTTGTCGAACTGTCCAAGGATTTTACCAAGGAAACCGGTATCGGCATGAAATTCGAGTTCGTGCCGTGGACCAACTATGCCGACCGTTTCCTCAACGAGCTCAACTCGCACGGCAAATTGTGCGACCTGATCATCGGCGACAGCCAGTGGATCGGCGGCGCTGCCGAGAACGGCCATTACGTCAAGCTGAACGACTTCTTCGACAAGGAGAAGATCAGCATGGACGATTTCGTGCCGGCAACCGTCGTCGGCTATTCGGAATGGCCGAAGAACACGCCGAACTACTGGGCGCTGCCGGCCATGGGCGACGTCGTCGGCTGGACCTACCGCAAGGACTGGTTCTCCAAGCCGGAGCTGCAGAAGGAATTCAAGGAGAAGTACGGTTGGGACCTCGGCCCGCCAACCACTTTCGACCAGTTGAAGCAGGTCGCCGAGTTCTTCCAGAAGCGCGAGATCGACGGCAAGACCGTCTATGGCGCCTCGATCTACACCGAGCGCGGCTCCGAAGGCATCACCATGGGCGCCATGGACGTGCTCTACAGCTATGGCTTCCAATACGAAAACCCCAAGAAGCCCTATGAAATGGAAGGCTTCGTCAACTCCGACAAGTCGGTCAAGGGGCTGGAGTTCTACAAGGCGCTCTATGATTGCTGCACGCCGCCCGGTGCCTCGAACAGCTACATGGGCGAAGGCGTCGATGCCTTCAAATCCGGCCAGGTGGCGATGCACATGAACTTCGCCTTCACATGGCCGGGCCTGCAGAAGGACGAGAATGTCGGCGGCGACAAGATCGGTTACTTCGTCAACCCGAAGGGTCCCGACGGCGAGCAGTTCGCCCAGCTCGGCGGCCAGGGTATCTCCGTGGTGTCCTATTCCGACAAGCAGGAGGCGGCGCTGAAATACATCAAGTGGTTCGCCAACAAGGACGTGCAGGCCAAATGGTGGTCGCTCGGCGGCTATTCGTGCCTCAACGCGGTGGTCAAGGATCCGAAGTTCCCGGCCAGCCAGCCCTATGCGCAGACCTTCCTCGACTCGATGGCCATCGTGAAGGACTTCTGGGCCGAGCCGAGCTACGCCCCGCTGCTGCAGGCTTCGCAGAAACGCTTCCACGACTATGTCGTCGCCGGCCAGGGTTCGGCCAAGGATGCGCTCGACGGCCTGGTCAAGGACTGGACCCAGGTCTTCCAGGACGATGGCAAGATGTAACCAGCTCCTCCCGAGCTAAGCCAAGCATCCCGTGCCGCCCCTTGGCACGGGATGCAGTTCAGATAAATTCCATGACAGAGACGACCAAGTGACCGAAGCAGGACTCACCATGCTCAATCGGACCGCGGAGAACGTTGCCCGGGCGACCCCGGAACCGTTGGCCCGCAAGGTCCGGGGCATCAGCGACAAGGGCCTCGCCTGGCTGTTCATCTCGCCGACGATCCTGTTGCTGCTGGCCATCAACATCTTCCCGCTGTTCTGGGCGATCTATCTGTCGTTCACCAACTACCGGGCCAACCGCCCGAACGAGGTGGTGAAAAATCTCGGCCTTGCCAACTACCAGCGCATCCTCGGCGACAAGGACATCTGGATCGCCATGCAGACGACCGCGCATTTCGTGTTCTGGACGATCCTTTTGCAGACGCTGATCGGCTTCACGCTGGCCTGGCTGATCGACAGGAAGTTCCGAGGCCACGCCTTCTGGACGACGCTGATCCTGGTGCCGATGATGCTGTCGCCGGCGGTAGTCGGCAATTTCTGGCGCTTCCTCTATGAGCCGCAGATCGGCCTGTTCGCCTATGCGATCTCCTTCGTCACGAGGATCCCGCCGACCAATATTCAGATGCTCTCCAACGTGTCGCTGGCGCCCTGGTCGATCATCATCGTCGATACCTGGATGTGGACGCCCTACGTGATGCTGATCTGCCTCGCGGGCCTACGCTCCATCCCCGAATACATCTACGAGGCGGCCGAGGTCGACCGCGCCTCGAACTGGCGGCAGTTCTGGTCGATCACGCTGCCGATGGCGCTGCCCTTCATCATGCTGGCGGTGCTGTTTCGCGGCATCGAGAACTTCAAGATGTTCGACATGGTCAATCTGTTGACCGGCGGCGGGCCGGGCTCGACGACCGAGGTCGCCTCGATAACGCTGAAGCGGCAGGCTTTCGAAAGCTGGCGCACCGGTTATTCCTCGGCCTTCGCCATCATCCTTTTCGTGGCGGTGTTCGGCCTGGCCAACATCTACGTCAAGGCGCTCAACAAGGTGAAGCAGAGATGAGCCTGACCACAGCCCATTCGGTCGTCGCACCGAGCAGCAACTCGAAACGGATCGCCGGCACGATCATCGTGCTTTACGCACTGAT
The DNA here is from genome assembly GCF_003998165.1 of Mesorhizobium sp. M7A.F.Ca.US.007.01.2.1. NCBI lineage: Bacteria > Pseudomonadati > Pseudomonadota > Alphaproteobacteria > Hyphomicrobiales > Phyllobacteriaceae > Mesorhizobium > Mesorhizobium sp. M7A.F.Ca.US.007.01.2.1. The sequence goes on from NZ_RZQP01000016.1 coordinate 33,444, forward strand.
CTCGATCGTGCCGCTGCTGTGGATCTTCGCCACCAGCTTCAAGACGCCGCCGGATTCGATTGCCTATCCGCCCAAGATCCTGTTCCAGCCCAGTCTTGAGGGCTACTGCAATTTGTTCACGACGCGGACCCGGCAGACGCCGGAATACATCAACTCGCTGGGTCCGGCGACGGGCTTCTGCGACGAGACCACGCGCAAGCGCAACATGGTGATCGCCGGTCCGTCCAACTTCCTGCCGCGCTTCGTCAATTCGCTGATCATCGCCTTCGGTTCGACCTTCTGCGCCGTGTTCTTAGGCACGCTGTCGGCCTACGGCTTCTCACGCTTCAAGGTGCCGCTCGCCGACGACCTCCTGTTCTTCATCCTGTCGACGCGCTTCATGCCGCCGATCGCCGTCGCCATTCCGATCTATCTGATGTACCGCGAGCTTGGCCTGTCGGACACCGCGCTCGGCATGATCCTGCTCTATACGGCGGTCAACGTGTCGCTGGCTGTCTGGCTGCTGAAGGGCTTCATCGACGAGATCCCGCGCGAATATGAAGAAGCGGCAATGATCGACGGCTACACGCGGCTGCAGGCCTTCTGGCGCACCGTGCTGCCGCAGGCGACGACCGGCATAGCCGCGACCGCCATCTTCTGCCTGATCTTCGCCTGGAACGAGTATGCGTTCGCAGCTCTCCTGACCTCCGGCACGGCGCAGACCGCGCCGCCCTTCATCCCGACCATCATCGGCGAAGGCGGCCAGGACTGGCCGGCGGTCGCGGCCGGCACGACGATCTTCCTGGTGCCGATCCTGGTTTTCACCATCCTGCTTCGCAAGCAATTGCTGCGCGGCATCACCTTCGGCGCGGTGCGCAAATGAGCTTGACCAAGCCTGGGAACCGCAAATCGCGCTGGCCGGCCTGGGCACGGCGCGGGCTGATGGAAAACATCGCGACAGCGCTGATCGCCATCGGCTTCCTGATGCTGTTCCAGCCCTTCGCGCTGTCGCTCTACACCTACTCCTTCATCACCATGCTCGCCGGCACCGTGATGTTCATCATCGTCTCCAAATTCCCGGAATAATCATGGCCGAAATCCGTGTCCAGCACCTGAGAAAGGCCTTCGGCGATTTCGTCGCCGTGCAGGATTCCAACTTCGTCGTCGAGGATGGCGAGTTCTTCGTCATGCTCGGCCCGTCCGGCTGCGGCAAGACGACGACCTTGCGCATGATCGCGGGGCTTGAGCTGCCGACCGGCGGCCAGATCCTGCTCGGCGGCGACGACGTCACCATGCTGCGGGCCCGCGAGCGCGACATCGCCTTCGTCTTCCAGCTGTTCGCGCTCTATCCGCACATGAATGTGCGCAAGAACATCGGCTTCCCGCTGCTGGCGCAAGGCATGCCTTCGGCCGAAATCCGCACGCGGGTCGAGGAAACGGCGAAGCTGCTGCGCATCGACCATCTGCTCAACAAATCCGTCTCCGGACTTGCCGGCGGCGACCGCCAGCGCGTCGCGCTCGGCCGCGCCATCGTGCGGCGGCCAAAATGCTTCCTGATGGATGAGCCGCTGGGAACCCTTGACACCGAATTCCGCGATTTGATGGTCCACGAGCTGCGCGAACTGCACAACCGCATCCATGCCACGACGGTCTATGTCACGCACGACCAGATGGAAGCGATGTCGATGGCCGACAAGATCGCGGTGATGAACCATGGCGTCATCGAGCAGTTCGGAAGCCCGCGCGAAATCTATGACCGCCCGGCGACCATGTTCGTCGCCGACTTCATCGGCTCGCCACCGATGAACTTTTTGGGATTTGGCGGCGGGCTCGCCAAGGGCGCCAGGGAGATCATCGTGCAAGGCGCGAAGGTCGCGGTGCCGGAGGTGCGCGAGGACATCGCACCTGGCGACATGGCGCTCGGCATCCGCCCTGAACACATCCGCTTCGACGACGCCTCAAAATTGCGCGGCGCCATCTACGGCACCGAATATCTCGGCACCACGCAGATCGTCGCGGTGGAGACGGCGGATGGCATCATCAAGGCACGCGTACCGGCCGAAATCAGGCTCGCCACCGGCGACCATGTCGGCCTGACGCTGAGCAGCGCGCGGCTGTCGCTGTTCGAGAAGGGATCGGGCCGCGCGGTGAGAACCGCGATCCACGATGTCGCCTCGGAACGGAGGGCCCAGCATGGCTGAGGTGCACATCAAGAACGTGACCAAGAGTTTCGGCGACCATGTCGCCGTCGACGGCCTCGACCTGCACATAGCAGATGGTGAATTCGTCGTGCTGCTCGGGCCAACCGGGGCCGGCAAGACGACGACGCTGCGGCTCATCGCCGGGTTGGAACGGCCAGACAGCGGCACGATCGAGATCGGCGGACACAATGCCACGACGCTGTCGCCGGCCGAGCGCGACACCGCCTTCGTCTTCCAGCAATATTCGCTCTATCCGCATCTGTCGGTGTTCGACAATCTCGCCTTTCCGCTGCGCTCGCCGGCGCGGAAAATGCCGGAAGACCAGATCCGCCGCCGGGTCGAGGAGGTGGCGAAGATGGTGCGCATCCATCACAAGCTCGCCAACCGCTCGACCAAGCTTTCGGGCGGCGAAATGCAGCGCGTCGCCATCGGCCGCGCGCTGGTGCACAAACCGTCCATCTATCTGATGGACGAGCCGCTGTCATCGCTCGACGCCAAGCTGCGGGCGGATCTGCGGCTCGAGCTGAAGCGCATCCAGACCGAGCTCGGCGCCACCATGCTTTACGTCACCCACGACCAGATCGAGGCGATGACGATGGCAGACCGCATCGGCATCCTCACCGAGGGCGTGCTGGTGCAGATCGGCTCGCCGCGCACCATCTATTCAGAGCCGGCAAACCTGCATGTCGCGGCGAGGCTCGGCCAGCCGGCGATCAATCTTCTGCCGACCGGGCTGCTGCCTGACGGCGGCGCACCGGCCGGCACCAAGACGATCGGCGCGCGCACCGAGCATCTGACGATCGCGAAGGCCGCGAATGGCCATGCTGACGGCGTTGTCGACTGGGTCGAGCATCTCGGTGACCAGAACCATTTGCATGTGACGGTAGGCACCAAGAAACTGGTGACGCTGACCGATCCCGACACGGATCTGGCGCAGGGCGACAAAGTGGTGATCCGCTACCGGGCGCCGCTGTATTTCGGCGCCGATGGACAGCGATTGATGTGAGCGGTTTTCGGTGATTCAGCACCGGTTTTGACTTTGCCAGTACGGGACGAATCGATGAAGCACTTTTTCAATCGCAGGGAAACGATCGTCACCGAGGCGCTGGACGGCCTGCTACGAACCATTGGCTCCGGCGATCTCGCGCGCCTCGACGGCTATCCCGAGATCAAGGTCGTCCTGCGCGCCGACTGGGACAAGACGAAAGTCAGTGTCGTCTCCGGCGGCGGGGCCGGGCACGAGCCTTCACATGCCGGTTTCGTCGGCAGGGGCATGCTGACGGCGGCGGTTTCGGGCGAGATCTTTGCCTCGCCAAGCGTCGAAGCGGTGCTGGCCGCCATTCGCGCGGTCACCGGCCCGGCCGGCTGCCTGCTGATCGTCAAGAACTACACCGGCGACCGTCTCAATTTCGGCCTGGCGGCAGAGAAGGCGCGCGCCGAAGGGTTTCGTGTCGAGATGGTCATTGTCGCCGACGATATCGCTTTGCCCGACATCACCCAGCCGCGCGGCGTTGCCGGCACCTTGTTCGTGCACAAGATATCAGGCCACCTGTCGGAAGCCGGCCACGATCTGGCTGAAATCGCGGCAGCGGCGCGGGCGGCGGCTAAGGACATAGTTTCGCTCGGCATGTCGCTGTCGTCCTGCTCGATCCCGGGCCAGCCGCACGAAGACAGATTTGGCGAGAACGATGGCGAACTCGGCCTTGGCATTCACGGCGAGCCGGGCGTCGAGCGGATTGCGGTGCAGAGCGCCGACAGGCTGGTGGCGATCATGGCGGAGCGCCTCGCGGCACGGCTTGATCCCAAGGCCACCTACGCCTTGCTGATCAACAATCTCGGCTCCGTGCCGCCGCTGGAAATGTCCGTTATCGCCAATGCGGTGCTTGCCTCGCCGTTGGCCAAAACCATCAAACTGACGATCGGGCCGGGCCCGCTGATGACGGCGCTCAACATGAACGGCTTCTCGCTGTCGCTGATCCGGCTGGATGCGGCGCGCGAAACCGCCTTGCAGGCGCCGGTCGGCCCGCATGCCTGGATACCGGCAAAGCCGGTTGTTTCACCTGCCGTCGTGCCGATGGCGAAAGCGGCCGGACAAAGCGTGGCACGCAAGCCCAGCCAGGATGCGCGGACCCGGTCTCTTCTCGTTACCATCTGCGAAAGGCTGATCGCGCTCGAAGCGACTTTGAACGGACTGGACGCCAAAACAGGCGACGGCGACACCGGTTCGACGGTGGCGACCGGCGCGCGCAGTGTTCTCGAGCGGCTCGACACGCTGCCGCTTGCCGAGCCTGCAGCCACCCTTGGCGCGATAGGCGACATTCTGAGCGCGTCGATGGGCGGCTCCAGCGGCGTGCTGCTGTCGATCTTCTTCACGGCGGCGGCGCAGGCTCTGGGCGGCGGCGCGAGCCTGCCCAGAGCGTTGCTTGCCGGCCTTGAACGGATGACCTTTTATGGCGGCGCCAGAATTGGCGATAGAACCATGGTCGATGCGCTGGAGCCGGCGCTCAAAGCACTCGACGCGAACGGCCTGGAGGAGGCGGCAACAGCAGCCCGCCATGGTGCCGAGGCCACGGCCGCCATGGACAAGGCAAAAGCCGGGCGGTCGGCCTATGTCGGCAGCAAGCTGCAAGGTGTGGTCGACCCCGGCGCTCACGCGGTGGCCGAAGTCTTCGCGGCGGCCGCGGCATTGCATGAAGCGGCCTGACGTATGCTCCAGTTGTCGAATGACCGTTCTTTCGATACTGCCGGCAAGATGGAAACCGGGAATGCGGGTGACATGGCGGCGTTGAACCTTGCCCGGCTGATCGCGGCCGCCGCGGATACGATCGCCGCGAACGCCGAGGAATTGACGGCGCTCGACCAGGCGATCGGCGACGGCGACCACGGGCTGAACATGAAGCGCGGCTTCGAGGCCGTGCGCGCCGAAGCCGAAGCATTTTCGGCCAAACCGCTGCCCGATGCCCTGAAGGCGATCGGCACCAAGCTGGTGATGACGGTCGGCGGCGCCTCCGGCCCGCTGTTCGGCACCCTGTTCCTGGCACTCGGCAAGGAGATTTCGGCGAAACCCGATCGCGCCAATCTGACGGCGGCGTTCGGCAAGGCGATCGAAGCTGTGGCAGCACGCGGCAAATCGCAGATCGGACAAAAAACCATGCTCGACGTGCTGCAGCCGGTGCATGACGCGCTGCTGCAGGGAAAGACAGCTCTTGAAATCGCCGATATCGCCGACGCCGCGGCCGACGCGACCGTGCCTATGAAAGCCTTGCGTGGCCGCGCCTCGTTCCTGGGCGACCGATCGATCGGTCATATGGACGCCGGCGCGCGCTCAACCGCGCTGCTGGTGCGCACAGTGGCGCACAGCCTCGGGGAAAGCGCATGAGCAATGTCGGCATCGTCATCGTCTCGCATTCGCCGCTGGTTGCCGAGGGCACGGCCGACATGGTGCGGCAGATGGTGGGCGACGAAGTGCCGCTTGCATGGTGCGGCGGAAACGGCCATGGCGGGCTCGGCACCAATGTCGAGGCGATCATGGGCGCCATCGACAAGGCCTGGTCGGAAGCCGGTGTCGCCATTCTGGTCGATCTCGGCGGCGCCGAGACCAACTCGGAAATGGCGGTGGAGATGATCGGCGAGCCACGCTCGCACAAGATCATAGTCTGCAACGCGCCGATCGTCGAAGGCGCGGTGATGGCAGCGACCGAGGCCTCCGGCGGCGCCTCGCTGCGGGAAGTGGTGGCGACGGCACATGAATTGTCGCCGTCGTGAACGAACGGGAATTTTGAAAGACATGTCCGCATCCGCCGAAGCGACCGTTGTGATCACCCACGAGGTGGGTCTGCACGCGCGTCCTTCGGTGAAGTTCACCAAGTTGGCCAAGAGTTTTGCCGCCGAGGTGGAGATCGCGCTCGCCGCCAACGGGCCATGGTTCGACGCCAAGAGCATCGTCAAGGTGATGGCGGCCAAGGCGCCGAAGGGCACCGTGCTGCACATCAGGGCCAGCGGTGACGGCGCCAATGATGCCGTCGACGCGTTGGTCGAACTGGTGCGGCGCGATTTCGACGAAGGCGCGGACCATGTCCGAACCGCTTAGACTGCAAGGCATTTCGGCCTCGGCCGGCTATGCCGAGGGGCCACTGTTCGACCTCGACCAGACTGTCGTATCCTATGTCGGCAAAGAAACAGCCGACGACGAGAAGGCCGCGCTCGAAGCCGCAATCGCCGTCGCGACAAGCCGTCTCACCGCATTGAGCGAGATGGCCGAGGGCGATGCCGCCGACATTCTCGAGTTTCAGATCGCCATGCTGCAAGACGATGCGCTGAGCAGCCCGGCCTTTGCCGCGATCCGCACCGGCCTGCCAGCCGACAAAGCCTGGCGGCAAGCGCTTGATACCGAGATTGCCGGCTACGACGCGTCAGACCAGGATTATTTCCGCGCACGGGCCGCCGACATACGCGATATCAGGGACCAGGTGCTGCGGGCGCTGTCCGAGGATGGCGACGTCCAGGCGCCAACCGGCGCCATCCTCTACGGCTGGGATATCGCGCCGACGCGTTTTCTCGAAACCGACTGGAGCCGCGGCGGCGGCATCGCACTGAAGGCGGGCAGCACCGCCAGCCACGTCGCCATGCTGGCGCGTTCGCGCGGCGTGCCGATGGTTGTCGGGTTGGGCACTTCGCTGGCTCGTCTAACCGGCACAGCGCTGCTCGACGCCGAACATGGCGGCATTGTGCTGTCACCCTCCAAGACTGAAATCGCTGCTTTTCGCCAATCGTCCTCATCATTCCGGGCGCGCAGCGACCGGGCCGGGACGTTCCTGGCGCGACCGGCGGTGACCAAGGCCGGCACGGCGGTGCGCGTGCAGGTCAACATCGCCGACCCGTCCGATGTCGACCTCATCGACATTACGACCTGCGACGGAGTCGGGTTGATGCGCACCGAATTCCTGTTCGGCAAGACGCTGCCGGATGAGGAGACGCAGTATCGCGCCTATCGCAAGGTGCTGGAGTGGGCCGGTGAAAAACCGGTGACGATCCGCACCGTTGACGCCGGCGGCGACAAGCCGGTGCCCGGCTTTACGATCGAGGAGAGCAATCCGTTTCTCGGCCTGCGCGGGATCAGGCTGTCGCTGGCAAGACCCGAGGTGTTTCGTGTACAGATCCGGGCGCTGCTGCGCGCCGCTGTCCATGGCAGCCTGAAAGTGATGTTCCCTATGATCGCCATTGTGGAGGAATACCGACAGGCAGCGGCGATGTTCGCCGAAGAGCAGACTGCACTTGCCGCACGCGGCGTCGCACACAACATGCCGCCGCTCGGCATCATGGTCGAAGTGCCTTCGGTGGCGATCGTACCGGAAGCCTTTACCGGTGCCGCCTTCTTCTCGATCGGCTCCAATGATCTCACCCAGTATGTCATGGCGGCCGCCCGCGACAACGCTGCCGTGGCGCATCTCAATTCGGTCCGTCATCCGGCCGTGCTGCGGCTGATCGCTGCCGTGACGGCGTTTGGCCAGCGGGAAGAGATCCCGGTCAGCCTGTGCGGCGATGCAGCCGGCGATCCAGCCTCGATCCCGTCACTGATCGAGGCCGGCCTGCGCGATCTTTCCGTCGCGCCGGCGCAACTCGCCATGGCCAAGGCGGCCATCGCGGACGTTTCTGTCTAGGCGCGGCCGGCATGGTCGACAGGACACCCGAACCCGGTTCCGAAGAGGCGATCCGCGCCTACAAGACGATCCTGTCGCAGGTTATCGACCAGCGCCCGTCCGGTATGCGCCAGCGCCTGGCCGATGCGCTCGGCAAGCACCGCAGCTTCGTCACGCAGATTTCCAGTCCTGCCTATTCGATCCCGATTCCGTCAAAACATTTGCCGGCTATATTTTCCGTCTGCCATTTCAGCCCGGCCGAGCGCGACCAGTTTCTCGCCGCCTATCACCAGGCGCATCCAGGCAAGATGTCGATCGCATCAGGCATGCGCAAGACGCGGCATGTCTCGCTGATCGTGCCGGATTTCGGCGACGACAAGCAGAACGCCGCGCTCGATAAGGCGGTGAACGATTTTATCCAAAAGATCACCAGCATCACCGGCAAGAGTGGCTGATCGAACTCTTGTTTTACGCAATTCCGGACGGAAAACCGCGATACACTTTTCCTGGAATTGCTTTGGAAGGCCTATTTCGGGAGGAGACGGCCGTGAAGAAGTTTATCAATTCGGTGGACACGGTGCTGACCGAAAGCCTCGACGGCTTCGTCGCCGCCCATGCCGACATCCTCGTGCTCGGCGACGCGCACAAATTCATCCGCCGAAAGACCTTGCGGCCGGGCAAGGTGGCGCTGATCTCCGGCGGCGGTTCCGGTCACGAGCCGCTGCATGGCGGCTTTGTCGGTCACGGCATGCTGGACGCCGCCTGCCCCGGCCAGGTGTTCACCTCGCCGACACCGGACCAGATGCTGGCGGCGGCAGAGGCCGTCGACACCGGCGCCGGCTGCCTGTTCATCGTCAAGAACTATGAGGGCGACGTCATGAATTTCGAGATGGCGGCCGAAATGTCGGAAGGCGTCCAGCAGATCGTGACCAATGACGATGTCGCGGTCGAGAATTCTTCCTATACGACGGGCCGGCGTGGCGTCGCCGGCACGCTGGTGGTGGAAAAGATCGTCGGCGCGGCGGCCGAACATGGCCTGGCTCTGGCGTCGCTGAAGGCGCTTGGCGACCGCGTCAACGCTGCTACCCGCTCGATGGGCGTGGCGCTGACCAGTTGCACCGTGCCGGCGGCGGGCAAGCCGACTTTCGATATCGGCGACGGCGAGATGGAGTTCGGCGTCGGCATCCATGGCGAGCCCGGCCGCCGGCGCGATGCGCTGAAAAGCGCCGATGCGATCGCGCAGGAGATTTGCGCCGCGATCCTCGGCGATCTCGGCGACAAAGCGAAAGGCCCGGCGCTGCTGTTCGTCAACGGCTTCGGCGGCACGCCGCTGATGGAACTCTATCTGATGTACAACAGCGCACGGCTAATCTTCGAGAAGCATGGCGTGACGGTGACCCGTTCGCTGGTCGGCTCCTACGTCACCTCGCTCGATATGGCCGGCTGCTCGATCACGCTGACCATGCTCGACGACGAGACGACCGCATTCTGGGACGCGCCGGTACACACTGCGGCGCTGCGCTGGGGCATGTAAAAGCTGGCTTACATTAGGCTTTTCTGCAACCATTCCTGACTTGCTCGCAATGCTAGCTGGGTTGATGCTGCCACCGCTTACTTCCGCCGAAGAAAGACTCTTGCTGCGCTTCGCTGACCCCGAGGCGGCGGCAGGCGGCGAAGATTTGTCGGCAAAGACGCTGACGGCGCTGCTCGACAATGCCGAGTTTCACGGCGTGCTGCCGATCATGTTGCGCAAGCTCAGCGGGGACGCGCGGCTGCCAGCGGATGCCGACCTGCACGGCAAGCTGGAGGATCTGCGCCAGAAGGCAACGATCGCCACCGGCCAGTCGATGCTGTTGAAGTATCATGGCGACCGCATCATGAAGGGACTGGCGGCGGACAATATTCCGGCGCGGATCGTCAAGGGACCCGTCTTCGCGCGAAAGCTCTACCGCAACGTCGCCGACAGGCCCTTCACCGACATCGACATCCTGGTCGAACCCGCCAATCTGGCCAGGGCAAACCAGGTGATCGCGGCATGCGGCTTCGAGCTTGGCAGCAACGAGGCCGAATCCTACGAATTGCAGGAATTCAAATGGCTGGAAAAAGAGAATTCCAGCCTGCTGGTCGAACTGCATGGCGACCTCGTGCATGACACCGGCATGCGGCGGCGCCTGTCGCTGGGTTTCCCTGAATTGCGCGCCATCGACGGCGAAGCCACGGACACGCCGGCGGCTCTTCTAACGATCGCCATCGTGCACGCCGCCGGCGGCCACAAATTCCACCGCCTGCAGCTTTGCGTCGACGTGCTGCAAGGCGTGCGGGCGCTGCAATCACCCGAAGCGGAAGCACGCCTGTTCGACGCTGCCCGTATGACCGGCATCGAACTGGAGTTGGCAATCGTGCTCAATGTGACCGGCCAGCTGTTCGACGAGAGCCGCGCGCTCGAACTCGCCGGCCGCATCAAGCCCGACCTCTCCATACGGCTGGCCAGGCGGCTGATCACAACGAATACGCTGCTTGGCGTCAATTCCAGGGACAGACTGGGCTCGCGCCTGCGCCGCGACGCCTTCCGGTGGATTCAGAGATTGGCCAAGGCCAGGCCGCAAGTAGCCTGACTTGACGTCAATCCAGGGTGCCGCGGATCAGCGCCGCAGCGTCAGCCGGGCGCGCGCCTACTTCGAGCTGGAAGGTCGGCACCGCATTGACCAGCCCGGCGATGGTCGCCAGCCTGCGCTTCTGCATCGGCAGCAGCCCGGTCATGCCGGTGCGGACATTGTCGACTGCCAGCGCCACCATCGCGTCGGTCCTGGCCATGGCGACGAGCCGGGTCTGCCCGTCGGCGGAACGCGCCAGGTGCAGAAGCGCCGCCACCGGCCGGGCGGATGCGTTTTCCACCCGGATGATACCGCCCAACCGTTCTAACGAGACCGGCTGTTCGCCGTTGCGATCCCACGTCTGGCCAAGGCATGGCGCCACCTGCGGGATCATTTCGGCAGTCTTCCGGTGGATTTTGACGGCGCGCGGCAAGCCCCAGGCTACAACCTTGCCCGAAGCGACATTCAGGATCATGGCGTCGTCGGAGCAGAGGCCAAAGCCCTGTGTTGCCAGCGCCAGCGACGTCGTGGTCTTGCCGGTGCCGCTCGGGGCGTGGATCAGCACCACCGCATCGCGGTCAGGCAAGGTCAGCCCGGCCGTATGCAGCATATGCTGGCCACCGGCGTCGAGCGCGGCATCCAGGACCAACATCGACGGCGTCCAGGCGGCTTTCGTACCGGTGCTAATCCGGAGTTCGGCCCAACCTTCCCCACCATTGATCGCAACGGTTTGGCGCCCGGGAAAGACCAGATGGACAATGCCGCCATCCTCGATCATCCGGCAGGGACCATCCTCCGGCACCTCGCCATCGAAGACCAGGGATCCATTGGGTGTCTCGTCCAGCGTGTCTGTTTCGGTGATCTCAAGACGAAAGTCCGGCGCGACGGGTTCCTCTATGCGCAGGCTGCCCAGCATCCGGTCGAAATCCTGCCACAGCTCGGAGCGCTCGGCCGATATGCCAAGGATCAGGCCGTTGAGGCCATAGCAGGCTGAAGGTCTGGTCAAGCGGGACGCGCCTTTACGGCATCGGCATGATGACGATAGATCTCGACCATGCCGGGAAGCTTGTCGCTGACCACCGGCTTGCCGTCGAGGCAGACCCAGCAATGCGCCGATAGACGCTGCGCTTGCATCGACTGCGGATCGACGCCGAAGCGCAGGTCCGGATCGAAGCCGGCTAGTCGCAGGAAACGATGACCGAGCAGACCTTCCCTCAAGCACCTGCGGTCACGCATCAGCCAGGGATGGCGGACTGTGCGGTTGACGCTCGCGACGATGTAGGCGGACGCCAGACCGCGATAGGGCGTCGACGAGGCGAGCGGCGCCCATTTGAGCACCTCCTCGAAGCTCCGGTTGGTGACAAGGACCGGCATCAGCCGCGCGCTCGCCCAGAGATGGCAGCGAAAAAGAGCGCGCAGGAGCGGGCCGTCAGCCATCAAGCACCTGGCGCGGCGAGGATACCTTCCGAGATCAGATCCGTGGCCAGTGCCGCCATGTCCTGATCGAGCGTCCCCTTGTCGACCTCGAACTCCTCGCAAAGCAGGTCGACGATCTGGTCGAGGTTGCGCGCGCCGTCCACCTTGTCGAGAAAGGCTTCGGTCGTGCCGTTGCATGTATAGAGCTGGCCGCTGCGCGCCAAAAGCACGACTGCGCCATCGCCCACATGCTGCACCGAGGCATCCTCGGCCAGCCGCAGAACGGTTCCAGAGACTATTTCCACCACGCCCCCTCCAAGCCATGCTCATCCCGGAAATCAGATAGCGCGGAGGTGGAGCGCTGTCTATCGGCCGATCACGGGAGCCCAGTTCAGGGGACCAACGGCCTTGCTGACAGATTCTCCGCGCCAGTCGCGTTAGAACCTGCTCGGTTGCGTCTTCCCGGCCGCATTCGGCCCAGAAATAGTCATCGATGAAACGTGACAAACAGCGGGCTGCCGGCAGCGGACGTTGCATTTCTTCCCCTAAGTAAGGTAAAACCTGCCTGGGTATTGGGGAGATAGCGTATGCGTTACAATTGGGAGCGAGCTCCGACGAGCTTCGAACGTCATAGAAAAGCGCTGGCGACAGCCATTTTGATCGCTGGCGGCATTGGCCTCATGCTTATGGCCCTGCCGATCTAGAAACAACCTTGAGACAGAGCGGCTGCCGGCGCTTGGGCGTGACCTCTCAGCGTGGCTGCCCGGTCACTGCGAGGAAGCGGCGATCGCGCCCCTCGAAACCCTGGCTGAAACGCTGCACCAGCACAACGATCACCGCCGGCTTGCCGGCCGGGGTAAGTTCGTAGGATTCCGACAGGCTGTAGGAGGTCGGGCAGTTTCTTGAGCCCGGCACGGTCTTGTCCTCGTGCAGGATCTTGACCGGCTTGCCGTCCTGGCCTTGCAGCGTCAGCCGGAAGCCGAGTGCCTTGCCAGATGTGTCGCGCCGCTCCGTCGTTGCGAAACTCGCCGAACAATCGCCCGTGCTGGCTGCCAGGATCTCGTCGAGCTGGATGGTCGAAACGCCCGTTTCGCCATGGAGCGGCGACAGCCATTTCTGCGACACCTGTTCGAGGCGGGAGATGTCGTTGTAGGCAACCATTTCACCCGGAAAGGTGAATTTGTCGGACGCTGTCTGCTCGGCTGGGGATGTGATTGCATAATGGGCGAGAATGGGCGCCGCCTGAGCGGCGGCCTGCGCCCTCGCCTGCTCCAGCGTCAGTGTCGCCTCCTCCGTCTCATCGACGACGAGGATCGGCTTACCGCCAACGAACCGATCCGTACGGGTATCGATGATGTCGATCTCAGACCAGCCGGAGTCCGAGGCGCCGGCGTCGAGCGTTCCATATTGCTCGAAGGCGAAATAAGCGCCATCCGGCGAAAAGCCGATGATGTGCCGTGCCGCGGCATCGCCGGCTTCAGCGGTTCCGGTGGACATAGCAAGTACGGCGCCCATGACCGATGATAGCGAAAAGCGCCCGATGATCCGCACAGCAGCAGACATCACCACCCCAGTCCCGTCTCGCAGTTCATAGCTGCTTGCCCCCAAGCGCCAGGTCGATGCCGTCGTCACAATGGCGTGGATTTGCGGCCAAGGGTAGAGCGCGCTATCTGGAAGGAAGAAAAACATTTCCCGGGGAGGTATGGATGGCTTCACGCTATCACGAGGTCTATGAAGGCTGGAAACGCGATCCGGAACAATTCTGGGCGGATGCGGCCGGCGCCATCGACTGGTATTCGCCCTGGGACAAGGTGTTCGACGCCAATGCCGGTGTCTATGGCCGCTGGTTCACCGGCGCCACCTGCAACACCTGCTACAATGCCATCGACCGCCACGTCGCCGGCGGGCGCGCCGACCAGATCGCGCTGATCCATGACAGTGCGATTGCCGGAACCGTGAAAAAGTTCACTTATGCCGAGCTGAAGCGCGAGGTCATCGCGCTGACCTCGGTGCTGAAGAACCGCGGCATTCGCAAGGGTGACCGCGTCATCATCTACATGCCGATGGTGGCCGAGGCGGCCATCGCCATGCTCGCCTGCGCCCGCATCGGCGCGGTGCATTCGGTGGTCTTCGGCGGCTTCGCCTCGCATGAGCTTGCCACCCGCATCGACGATGCCAGGCCGAAGCTGATCATTTCGGCATCCTGTGGCCTGGAGCCAGGCCGCGTCGTTGCCTACAAGCCGTTGCTCGACAAGGCGATCGAGATCTCCCGCCACAAGCCGGACGCCTGCCTGATCCTGCAGCGCGACCAGTTGCGATGCGAGTTGAAGGAGCATTTCGACATCGACTACGCCGATGCCGTCGCCCGCGAACGGGCAGCAGGCGCCAATGTCGACTGCGTGCCGGTGCTTGCCACCGATCCGCTCTACATCATCTACACATCGGGCACGACCGGTCAGCCCAAGGGCATCGTGCGCGACAATGGCGGCCATATGGTCGCGCTGAAATGGACGATGGAAAACGAGTTCGGCGTCAAGCCGGGCGAGGTGTTCTGGGCGGCATCCGATGTCGGCTGGGTGGTCGGCCATTCCTACATCGTCTACGGACCGCTGCTGCATGGCTGCACCAGCATCCTGTTCGAGGGCAAGCCTGTCGGCACGCCCGATGCCGGCACCTACTGGCGGGTGATAGCGGAGCATGGCGTGGTCGCGCTGTTCACCGCGCCGACCGCATTCCGCGCCATCAAGGGGCAGGACCCGAAGGGCGAGTTCATTGCCAAACACGACCTCTCGAAGTTCCGCACGCTGTTTCTTGCCGGCGAGCGCGCCGACCCGGAAACCATCAAATGGGCGGAGCAGAAGCTGAATGTGCCTGTGGTCGACCATTGGTGGCAGACAGAGACCGGCTCGCCGATGACGATCAATCCCGCCGGGCTTGGCCTGCTGCCGGTGAAATACGGCTCGCCCGGCGTGCCGATGCCCGGCTACGACATCCGCGTGCTCGACGATGCTGGCCATGAGGTGAAGCGCGGCACGCTGGGCAATGTGGTGATCAAACTGCCGCTGCCGGCCGGCTGCCTGCCAACGCTGTGGAATGCCGATCAACGGTTCCGCCAGGCCTATCTCGACGAGTTCCCCGGCTTCTACAAGACGGCGGATGCCGGCATGGTCGACGAGGACGGCTATCTCTACGTCATGGCCCGCACCGATGACATCATCAACGTCGCCGGCCACCGGCTGTCGACCGGCGCCATGGAAGAGGTGCTTTCGGCCCATCCCGATGTCGCCGAATGCGCGGTCATCGGCATTGCCGACGCCATGAAGGGCCAGGTTCCGCTGGGCTTCGTGGTGCTGAATGCGGGTGTGACCCGCGATATCGGCTCCATCGAGAACGAGGTGGTCGGCCTGGTGCGCGAACGCATCGGCCCGGTCGCCGCCTTCAAGACGGTGGTGACGATCAAGCGCTTGCCCAAGACGCGATCGGGCAAGATCCTGCGCGGCACCATGCAGAAGATCGCCGACAAGGAGGAATGGGCCATGCCGGCAACCATCGACGATCCGGTCATCCTCGACGAGATCACTGCGGCGCTGAAGGAGCGCGGAATCGGACTTTGAGCCACTGAAGGGTGGGCCGCGGACGACCTTTTCGATCGGCAAGCAATACTTTTATTGTGCGACGCAGCAATGCACCCTAAAGTCGTTCGCGGGGGGCCATCGACAAAGGTCGCATGGCTCAGCAGAAGATTACATTTGGCGGCGTCGACATCCTGCGCTTTCTCGCCGCCGTCATGGTCATGGTCTACCACTATGGCTTCTGGGTGTGGGCGTATCCTGACGGTGTTTCGGCGCGCGCCACGGGCGGCGTTCCCCCGCAGCCGGCAATAGGCGCCTGGGTCGAATCCGGCTGGGTCGGCGTCCAGATCTTCTTCGTCATCAGCGGCTTCGTCATCGCCTTCAGCGCCGAAAGGTCGACACCCCTGCGGTTTTTCGAAGCCAGGGTGAAACGGCTGGCGCCGGCCGTGTGGATCTGTGCGCCGGTCACTGCGGCGGTGCTTTTGATCGTCGGCCTCAGCTGGCCGACCGATGCCGTCGTCAGGCTCGTCCGCACCGGCCTGTTCGCCCCTTACGCGCCATGGGTGGACAGCGTCTACTGGACGCTCGGCATCGAGATCGCCTTCTATGCCGTCGTCTGGACCTTGCTGCGGCTCGGCCGCTTCCATCTAATGGAAATTGTGGCGCTCGCCATCGGCCTGGTCAGCGCGCTGTTCTGGTGCCTCTACTACCCGCTCGACTGGGCCGACCTTGCCGAAACACGCACGCTCGACCTGCTTCTGGTGCATCACGGCGTGTTCTTCGCCACCGGCGTCATGCTGTGGCTGATGCGCTTCAAGGCGGTGACAGCCGCCCGCCTAGCCTTCTGCGCCCTGTTCCTGGCCGGTGGCGTGCTGCAGATCGCCAGTTCGGTCGACGTTCATATCCTGAAGGTCGGGCGTGATATGCCCTTCGCCCCGCCGATCCTCATCTTCCTCATAGGCATCGCGCTGATGGCGTGGTCGCTGCGGCTCGACCTCTCCTGGAGCGGCTGGCGTCGGATCGGGCTGATGACCTATCCGCTCTACCTGCTGCACGATGTCGTCGGCGCGGCCCTGCTCGGCATCCTGGTCCGCGCCGGTCTGCCGCATCTGTTCTCGATGGCGGTCGTCGGCGCGACGATGATCGCGGCAAGCTGGCTAGTGGCGACCGAGGCCGAACCACGCATCCGGCTGCTGCTCGACCATACCGTTTTCCGTTATCGGCTCAAGGCAGCCTGACGACGGTCCGGCAGACCGGCCCGGCCGCCGACCTAAAGCATGTCGCGCCTGAGCGGATTCAGGCCCACTCCAGGCCTTTGTTCCACGGATCGCTCTCCCAAAACGGAGCTCACTTCCGAGCGACATGCATTGGCGGTGCCGACCCGGCGCAGCTACATTTTCCACGATTGCGGAATTCTTCGTTTCGGGCATGATAACAGGCACTTATGCGTTCGGCATGAGAGCTTGCCTCGAGACGCCCGGCACGTGACCCTGTTCCAGCGAAAACCCCGCATCGCGGCGCGTCCGCGCCTCGATATCGATATGCAGGACGCTGTCGTCTATGCGATCGGCGACGTGCATGGCTGCTACAAGGAACTCCGCGCGCTAGAGCAGAAGATCCTGCTCGATTCGCTGCGCTTCCAGAGCCGCAAGATCATCGTCATGCTTGGCGACTACATCGACCGGGGGTTTCAGTCGGCGCGGGTGCTCGATCACCTCCTGGCGCCGCCGCCGAAAGGATTTCAGCGCATTTGTCTTGCGGGCAACCACGAAGTGGCAATGCTGAACTATCTCGACGGAAATCTGTCCCGCGAACCCTGGCTGGCGACGGGCGGCCTGCAAACCCTGTTTTCCTATGGCATCGATCCGGCGCGCCTCACCAGCCTCTACGGGAGCAGCGCGCAGATCGACCGGCGCATAAGGGAGATCATTCCGGACGATCACGTCAGCTTCCTGCGCGGGCTGCCGATCATGGTCCGTTCGCGGAAGTTCGTGTTTGTCCACGCCGGCATCAGGCCCGGCGTCGACCTTGCGGCGCAAACCGACCATGACCTGATCAACATCCGTTCGGACTTCTTCGAGGCAACGCACCTGCTCGACCGCTGGGTGGTGCACGGGCATACGCCGGTGGATGTCCCGAAGCTCGAAGGGCGCCGGCTCGGCATCGACACGGCCGCCTTCCAGAGCGGACGCCTGACCGCCGTCAGGATCGCCGACAAGCAAGGCAGGCTGATCTTCTCCTGACGCGCAACGATATTCAGGTGTGCTGGCCTGAAGATCGATACACTTCAGAGTGGACCCACTCGACGTCAGACCGGCGCCTTGCCGCGCACTTCCGACTTTTCCAGATAGTAGCTCGAATATTTATCGAAGAATTTTTCCGAGCCGCCGAACGATCCGTATTTGGCCAGTTTCTTCAAATCGACCTTGTTCAGCACCGCGCCGACGATCTTGTTGGCGACATAGGGTTCGGATTCCAGCATCGACCTGACCATCGCGCGCGGGGTGCGCCCCCACTCGGTGACCAGTACAAAACCGTCGACCAATGGCGCGAAGGCCTTGGCGTCGACCACCGGTCCGAGCGGCGGCAGATCGACGACGATGTATTCGAACGTCTCCTTGGCGTTCTCGATGAAGCGCCGCATGCCGGCCGAGGAGAGAAGTTCGCTGGTATGCGAGAAGTGACCGCGCAGCACCGCCGGGATGATCGCCAGCTTCGTCTGCCTGTCGATCTTGCCGACGGACTGCCAGGTCTGGCCGCCGACCACCGCTTCCATCAAGCCCTGCTCGGTTTCCATGCCAAGGCCTCGGCTGAGGCCGGGATTGCGCAAGTCGCCGTCGATCAGCAGCGTCTTGGAGCCATTGGCGGCAAGCAAGCCGGCGAGATTTGCCGCGACCGTCGACTTGCCCTCGCCGGGAAGCACCGAGATGATGCCGATGACGCGGCTGCCTTGCCCTTCCATCACGACGTCGAAGGCGATCTTGGCGCTGCGCAGCGTTTCGGAGAACATCGAGGCTGGAGAATCGATGCTGACCCGCATGCGCGCCCGCTTTTCGGCTGAAGACAGCGATTGGGTGGTCTTGGCGTCCACCTGGGTCTCGCCCGGCTTTTCTTCCTTGCCGAGCTTGCCGCCGATCGTCGGCAGGTAGCCGAGGAATTTGAGGTTGACGCGGTCGCGCACGTCCTCGCCGGTCCTGAAGAAGCGTTCGTTGAACTCGTTCAGGCCACCAAAGCCGGCGCCCATCAGCAGGCCAAGCACCAGCGAAAGTCCGAGCACGACGATGGTGCGCGGGCTTGAGGCCGTCATCGGCATCGACGCGTCCGAGATGATGCGGATCTTGCCGACCGGGAAGGACTGCTGCTGCGCGGCTTCCTCGTAACGACCCAGGAATGTCTGATAGAGCGTGGTGAGCGCCGTCGCCTGCTGATCGAGTTCACGCAGCTTGACTTGCGTCTGGTTGTCGACGGAACTCTTGCCTTGCGCGGCCGCGACGTTGGCCCTGAGCGCGGTCTCGCGTGCCTGCGCCACCTCATATTCGTTGCGATAGCTTTCGGTCAGCTGCTTCAGCTCGCCGAAAATCTGCGTCGATATGTCGGCCTTCTCCTTGGAGAGAGCCACCGCCTGCGGGTGCTCGGGGCCGAAATTCGCCTCGACGTCCTGCAGCCGCTTGGCCACTGTGAGGTAGCGGGTCTTGAGCGCCGATATGACCGAGCTGCTTGGCTGGTCGCTCGATATGGCGGCATCCTTGAAAGCGTTTTCGGAGCCGCTGTCGACGATGGCCTTGTACTGCTGGTAGCGGGCGCTGGCGCGTGCGGTGTCGGCCTGCGCCACGATAAGCTGGGCGTTGAGGTCGGAAAGCTGCTTGTCGCTCATCAGCTGGCCATCGCTGTTGGCGGCCAGCCCATGTTCGGCCCTGAATTTCTCAACCGCGAGCGAAGCTGCCTGCGAGCTCTGGCGCAGCTCCGTCAACCGGCCCTGCAGCCAGACCGCAGCCCGCTCGGTGGCATCGAAGCTGGCATCGAGCTGATCGGCGAGATAGGCATCGGCATAGGCCTTGGTGATGGCGTTTGCCAAGGCCGGATCCGTCGCCTGATAGCCGAGCGCGATGACGTAGCTTCGGCCGACGCGTTCCGCCCGGATCTCGTTCTGCAGCTTAAGGATCGCGTAGTCGCGGCGCGACGTGGCGATCAGCGCATCGCGGGCGGCCGGGTCGAGCTTGCTGAAGTCAGCGCCACCCGGCATGGAAGAGCTGGGGCGGACATACTGGATCAGGCCGCGGATGAGGCCTATGCCTTGGGCAAGCGCCGACTGGGGCGGATTCATGAACGTGTCGTTCTGGTCGAGCTTCAGCTTGTCGACGACCACGGCGGCAAGCCGCGTCGAGGTCAGGATCTCGATCTGGCTCAGGATGGCGGAATCGGTCTGCATGGTTGTCGACGTCGCCGAAATGTCGTCGACGATCTTGTTCAAGCCCTCGTCGATCAGCACGCTGGCGATCGACTGATATTTGGGCGGCGTTGTCTGCAAATAGAGCAGGCCCAGGAAGAGACCGATGACGGCACACACGGCAACCACCTTGGCCTGCCGTGCGGCCATGCCAAGCAGCCGCTCGATATCGATGAAGTCTTCGCCGTCTCCTGCGTCCGAATTCGGCAATGGCATCCTCTTGTCGAGAGGAAAGTTGGCATAATTCATCTTCGGTCCAATTCTAGAGCCGGTCCTATTCCGATTGATCGCAATTGGCTCTATCTTACTGTTTCAACATGATCTTTTCCGGAAACCGGGACCCACTTTCAGGGATCATGCCTTGGCTTGCAGGCGCCTCGAAGATCGGGAGCATCGCCAGAGCAATGCAAGCGTCGTGCCAGACGGAGAGAACCTGCCGGCCCCTCTTCGCCGGCCATCTGACGATACTCCCGAAAGATGGGCATTATGCGGCTTCTTCCTGGCGTTCATGCGACCGGACGAACTCCTGAAGCATCTCGAAAACCGGACCCTTCATGTCGTCGCGCGCCAGCGCGAAGGCGATGTTGGCCTGGATGAACCCTTCCTTGGAACCACAGTCGAACATGCGGCCGAGAAAAGGCTGGGCGAAGAACGGCTGATCCTTCGACAGACGAACCATGGCATCCGTCAGTTGAATCTCGTTGCCGGCGCCGCGCTGCTGATTGCCCAGGAGCGCGAAAATCTCGGGCTGCAGGATGTAGCGGCCGTTGATGTAGAAGTTCGAAGGCGCATTGGCCGGCGCCGGCTTCTCGACCATGGCCGTCACCTCGAAACCGCCGCCGATCTCGGCGCCACGGCCGACGATGCCGTATTTGTTGGTCTCGCTGGGTTCGCAACGCTCGACGGCGATCACGTTGCCGCCCGTGCGCTCATAAAGCTCGACGGTTTCGGCGAGGCATCCGCGACCGCCGAAGGACACCATGTCCGGCAGCAGCAAGGCGAAGGGCTCGTTGCCGATAACCTCGCGCGCGCACCAGACGGCATGGCCGAGGCCTTGCGGGGATTGCTGGCGGATGAAGCTGGTGGCGCCGGCCACAGGCAGCATGCTTTCGAGCGCCTCCAGCTGGGTCTTCTTGCCGGTCTGCTCCAGGGTGCCGATCAATTCCGGATGCAGGTCGAAATAGTCCTCGATCACCGCCTTGTTGCGACCGGTCACGAAGACGATGTGTTCGATGC
>NZ_RZQP01000170.1:0-13986 GCF_003998165.1 Mesorhizobium sp. M7A.F.Ca.US.007.01.2.1
ATGACGCGCAGATATTGCATGAAAGCGACGAGCCGCTGATCGGCGCCGAAGGCACCCGCCATCAGCACCATGGCGGTGGCCGCACCCGGCGACGAGCCCCAGACGGCGGTGGTGCCGGGGAGGATGCGCCAGCGGCTGATCAGCCAGCCGAGCAGGCTGGAGGCTGTGACGGTGGCCACCACGACGCCAAGAAACAGCGGCCATTCCTTGTAGAAGACCGGAAAGATGTCGGCCGAGATCGACGCCGCGACGAGGCAGCCGACGATCGCCTGGGCGGCGCCGAACAGAAGACGCGGCACGCGTACCGTGGCGCCATTGGTGCCGGCGACGATGGCCGCCAGCATCGGCCCGATCAGCAGCGCCGCCGGCAGGGCGGCGAGTTCCAGCGCGCCGGCAAACAGCAAGGAAACAACCAGCAGGGCAAGCCACTGCCAGAGCTTGCGCATCCGCGCCATGCGCTTGAGTGTGGGCAGGTCCGGGGAGGGCTGCTCGGCCGAGGAATCCATGTTTCGCTCTTAGACCCGCAGGGCGAAAAATGCGAACCGCGATTCACAGAAAAATGATTGTTTCACCCGCCCAGGTGTCGAGTAACAGGTCTCACAAGCCGGCGTTGAACCGTTGCTCGATCTCATTGCGACCCATGCGGTCGAAATCGTCGGGGACGGAAAACTGGCCGGCCATAAAACCGACCCGTCGCGCCTGCAGCGTCGGCTGTTCGATCGGCACGATTCTGGCCAACGGCTTGCCGGCTTTGGCAATAACAAACGACTCGCCTTGGGCTGCACGTCTCACAAGGCGCGACAGATGAGCTTTCGCATCGCGAATGTTTACTGTCTGCGTCAAAGATTGCTCCTCAAAATTGGCATCGAACTCACCCCGTCTTGCTGTCGGCTAGGCCGAAGCCGCCGACGGGGTGGGTCTCGACTTGGAATTCGAAGCCGGCGATGAACGGCCGCGCCTTGGCGATCGCCGCCTGGACTTCGGGAAGCTGCAGCGAGGCCTTGTGGCTTTCGGCGTCGGTCCACACTTCGGTGACCCAGATCGCGTCGGCGTCCGCGGGATCGCGGGCGATGATATAGCTCAGGCAGCCCGGCAGGGCGCCGGTGCTGGCGCGCAGGAGATCCATGACCGCGTCGCGCTGGCCGCGCGACGCCCGCATCTTGCCGATCAGTCCGTACATTCCGTTGTCTCCCTTTGAGGTTTTCGACAAGAGCGTGCAGATCGCCAGTATGCCGATAGCCGTTCAAGGCATCAACTGGCCGCCATTCACCTCGATCACCTGGCCGGTGATGTAGCCGCTGAGAAGGTCGGAAGAGAGGAACAGATAGGCGCCGACGCAATCCTGCGCCGTGCCGGCGCGTCCCTGCGGAATGGTGGCGACCATGCCCTTGATCTGCTCGTCGGTCGAATAGCGCTCGTGGAACGGGGTGAGAATGGTGCCGGGCGCCACCGCGTTGACGCGGATGCCGAAGCCGATCAGCTCCTTTGCCATGCCGCGCGTCACATTGGAGACGAAAGCCTTGGCCGAGCCGTAAAGCCCGGCGCCGCCGCCGGCACCATTGCGGGCGGCGATCGAGGAGGTGTTGACGATGAAGCCGCCCTGTTTCTTCAGCCACGGGATCGCCTTGCGCGAAGCAGTCAGCACCGAACGGGCGTTGAGGTCCATCACCGCATCGTAATGCGCCTCGGTCTGCTCGGCATAGGGGATGCGGCCGAGCATGCCGCCGGCATTGTTGACCAGCCCGTCGAGGCGGCCGAAATATTGCGCACTGTCCTCGACGACGCGCTCGACATCGGCGGCAACGGAGAAATCGCCCTGGACGAGAAACACCTCGCCGCCCTTGTCGGCAATCGTCAGGCCGAGCTTCTCGGCGGCGTCGCGGCTCGAGTTATAATGCAGCGCCACCTTGCATTTCTGCGCTGCATAGGCCAGCGCGAGCGCCGCCCCGATGCCGGTCGATGCACCGGTAACCAGCACTGCCTTGCCGGCAAGATCGGGTATGCTGAGTGTGGTGGCTGGCACGGTTCTTCCTCCGGGATGTCTGCCTGCCCTTCGTAGGCCCTTGCCACCCCGGTGTTCAAGCCTTGGAGCAATTCAAGGAAAAGTGTGAGCGCTTTCCCCGGGGGATTTGCGTCGAACAAACCGCTCTACGGACGCAGATAGGCGTAACCCTGGCCTTGCAGTTCGGCGAGTTTGACGACGCCGCCCTTGTCGGCGGCATGAAATCCGGCGAGCAGGTCGGGGAGTGTAATGTCCATGCCGTGCATGGTGTTGGCGCAGGCGTGGGGTTCCAGTCCCTGCTGCACCAGGCCGGCGAAGCGCCCGGAAATCGCGGCCGATATGCCTTTCGACTTGAAGGCCGCGAGCGCGGGACCATGCACGACCAGCACGATGTCGACCTTGCCGCCGGTGCCTTCATAATGGTTCTTGATGTTGCCGAGCACGAAATTGACCTTGTCGGTGTCGCTCAAGTGGTAGGCGACTTTTTGCCTTGTGGGCTCGGTGGCGGCTGCCTGTGCTGCCCGTAGACCGAGAAGCGTTCCGGTTCCGGCAAGAACCGTGCGGAACATATCGCGCCGGCGCATGGCATCCTCCTCCGCTTGGCGGCTGACCGCGAATTGCGTGACTCCAGCCGCAATACTAGCATAAATTGCCGTTGCGTCCTTTCGATGCGGAGGAGAGGTCACATGGCGTTGAAGGAATGGGCGTTTGGGTTGGGGGAATGGAAGACGGTTGCCGGCGCCGGGTTTTGCGCCGTGCTGCTCGGCGCGCTTGCCGGATCGGCCTCCGCCGACGATGCGCTGAAGCTCACCGAACTCAGTCCGAACGGTGCTGATGCCTGTTTCAGCCGCGTCTATGATGCGGCGCATCTCAAAGCGCACCCGAAGCAGAAGGTGGCGCGGATCTTCTTCTACTACGGCCATGATCCGGTCAGCCGGCCGAACGAGGAGCCGACCGTGAATTCCGACACGTCCTACAATGCCTTCATCGCCACCACCGTCCGCGGCGCCAAGTCGCCTGAATGGGCCGGCGGCTGGTGCAATCATGCTTCCGAGGACGGCAAGACGGGCCCGGTCCATTGCGGCATGGAATGCGACCGGACGCTTGCGTCGCTGAAGGTCGATGACAAGGGTCGGCTGTTCCTCTCGGATCTGCAGCCCGACATCTATCTCGATGCCGGATCAGAAGAGGAGCTTGGCGCAGCGGAATATGACAGGCAGGCGCTCGGCTCGGAGGATGACAATTTCCGCCTCGACCCGATGCCGGCAGCGACCTGCCAGGCGGAGTTCGCGCGCATCGACCCAGTCGCCGCTGCGCTCGGAGCTCCGCTACGCGAGCGGCTGAAGCCGGACCAGGCGTTCTGCTATGGGCGCGACTACGATGCAGCGCATCTCGGCTCGCACCCCGATCAACTCACCCAGTCGATCCGGGTTTTCCGCGGCAAGGTAGAACTGGCGTCCTTCGCCTCGGGCGGTGACACCGCCAATTGGCCAGACGGCGCCGACATTGCCGTTACCGTCACCACACGGCAGAAATCGGCCAAGGTGACGCAGACCTATTCCTGCCAGGGCGAAGCCGACCAGTGGCGCTGCGCGGCCAGCACGAAGATGAGCGATTTCTCCTGCGACATCGCGCAGAAGGAGATTTTCCTCAAGCGTGGCGCCAACGGCACGATGATGCTGGCCAACCCAAACAGCGCGCTTGCAATCGTCGACCTGTGTTCGAAGGCGGACGCCGGAAAGACGAAATCCGACGACAAGGTCTATCGGCTGAAGCCAATGCCGCAATCGGCCTGCTCGCCCTGAGCTCGGACTTGTCTACGTCGCCATGAAGGGATATATCTTTGCTATATCTCATTTGAGGATAGCGTGATGGACAAGGCGAAAGTGTTCTGGTCGGGCCGGTCACAAGCTGTGCGTCTGCCCAAGGAGTTCCGTTTCGAAACAGATGAGGTTTCGATCCGCCGTCACGGGCAAACCGTCATTCTGGAACCGCTTGCGCAGGACTGGGCGTGGCTAGACCAAGTGATCGGACCGCTTGATAACGATTTCGCCGAGGCGGCGCTCGAACGTCAAGACGGGCAGGATCGACCTGCCTTGGATGACGTTTTCAAGTGATCTACCTGCTCGACACCAATGCCGTCATCGCGGTCATCAAGGGCGACGCGGGTCTGTTGGCGCTGCTAAAACGGCACAGGCCGCAGGACTTTGCCCTCTCTGCGATCGTCGCGCACGAACTGCACTATGGTGCTGAAAAGAGCCAGCGAAGGGCTGAAAATTTGGCGCGCATCGAAGCTCTGCTGTTCCCGGTGCTCGAATTCGACCGAGAAGACGCAAGACATGCTGGGGAGATTCGGGCAACGCTTGCGACGTTAGGAACTCCGATCGGTCCCTACGATGCGTTGATCGGTGGGCAAGCGCGCGCTCGGAACCTTGCGCTGATGACCCGTAATGTCCGGGAATTCGAGCGGATCAAAGATCTCTCAATCGAGACCTGGTGAACCGCCTCATGCGAACGGCACGGCCGTGGTGCCCTTGGGCAGCTTGGCCTCGTCGTCGGGCTCGACATGGATGGTGACGCGCACCGAGGGGATTTCGGCCTTCAGCGCATCCTCGATGCGGTCGCAGATGACATGGCTGGCGCCGACCGACATGTGTGCGTCGACGACCAGATGAAACTCGATGAAGGTGGCGCGGCCGGCGATGCGCGTCTTGAGGTCGTGCACTTCAAGTGCGCCCTTGCAGTTGGCCGAGATGACGTCGCGGATGCGCATGTGCTCCTGGGTGTCGACGGCGCGGTCCATCAGCCCGTTCATCGACGAGCCGATGACATGCCAGCCCTGCCACAGAATGTTCAGCGCCACGAGGACGGCAAGTGTGGGGTCGAGGATCTGCCAACCGGTCAGGATCGCCCCGACCAGGCCGCCGAAGACCCCGATCGAGGTCACCACGTCGGTCATGATGTGGTTGCCGTCGGCGACCAGTGCCGGTGATTTCTCCGCCCTGCCGGCGCGGATCAGCGTCCAGGCCCAGAAGGCGTTGATGACCGTGGCAACGCCGTTGACCGCAAGACCTTCCCAAGGCTGTTCCAAGGGTGACGGAGTCTGCCAGGAGCGCCAGACCTCGTTGAGGATCAATAGCGCGGCAAGCACGATCAACACGCCTTCCAGCACTGCCGAGAAATACTCGGCCTTGTGATGGCCGAAGGGATGATCCTGGTCGGCCGGCTTGTGGCTGATCTGGATCGCCCAGAAGGCGGCGACCGAGGCGATGACGTTGACGATCGATTCCAGTGCGTCCGAATAGAGTGCGACTGAGCCGGTGACGTACCAGGCGGCAGCTTTCAGCGCGAGCACGACAAAGGCGACGATAATCGACCAGAAGGCGAGGTTCGCGACCTTGCGCTTCGCGGCCGCCTTGGCCGCGATCGCCATCGTGTTCTCGGCTTCGGCCATGATCGTCAGGCGGCCTTTTCCTTGGCCTTGCGCGGCAGGTGGGCGACGATGTTCTCGATGATGCGCATGCCGGCATTGTGCCCGAGCGTCATGATCGATTCCGGGTGGAATTGCACTGCGGCGATCGGCTCCTTGCGGTGCTCGAAGGCCATGATGACGCCGTCCTCGGTCTCGGCCGTGACGATGAAATCGTCGGGCAGCCGCACCGGATCGGCAAAGATCGAGTGGTAGCGGCCGACGGTGACTTCCTTGGGCAGGCCCGAGAAGATGATGCCGGGCTTGGAGACGCGGATGCGCGACGGCTTGCCGTGCATCGGTATGTGCAGCTGCCGCAGTTCGCCGCCATAGGCCTCGGCCAATGCCTGCAGGCCAAGGCAGACGCCGAAGATCGGCAGTTCGCGGGCGCGCGCCTTCTTGATGGTTGCGGCGCAATCGAAGTCCTTCGGCGTGCCGGGGCCGGGCGACAGCACGACGAGGTCGGGTTTCAGCCGGTCGAAGACTTCCTCAGGCACCGGCGAGCGAACGGTCGAGACGTTGGCGCCGGTCTGGCGAAAATAATTGGCCAGCGTGTGGACGAAACTGTCCTCGTGGTCGACCAGCAGGATGTTGACGCCGTCGCCGACGCGCGCGGTGGTGCGCTCGGTGCTGGCGGAATTGCCTGTCTTGGCGTCGCGGATGGCGGAGAGCATGGCGGATGCCTTCAGTTCGGTTTCGGCTTCTTCTTCCTCGGGAATGCTGTCGAACAGCAATGTGGCGCCGGCGCGCACTTCGGCAATGCCGTCCTTGATACGGATGGTGCGGAGCGTCAGGCCGGTGTTCATGTCGCCGTTGAAATTGACCATGCCGATCGCGCCGCCATACCAGGCGCGCGGGCTCTTCTCGTTCTGCTCGATAAAGCGCATGGCCCATAGCTTCGGCGCGCCGGTGACGGTGACCGCCCAGGCATGCGACAGGAAGGCATCGAAGGCATCCATGCCTTCGCGCAGCCTGCCTTCGATGTGGTCGACCGTATGGATCAGGCGCGAATACATCTCGATCTGGCGCCGGCCGATGACGCGCACCGAACCCGGCTCGCAGACCCGCGACTTGTCGTTGCGGTCGACGTCCGAGCACATGGTCAGCTCGGATTCGTCTTTCTTCGAGTTGAGCAGTTTCAGGATCTGCTCTGAGTCGGAAATTGCGTCGTCGCCGCGCTTGATGGTGCCCGAGATCGGGCAGGTCTCGACGCGGCGGCCGTTGACGCGCACGAACATTTCGGGCGAGGCGCCGATCAGATATTCACCTTCGCCCAGATTGATGAAGAAGGAATAGGGCGACGGATTGATGGCCTTCAGCTTGCGCGAAATCTCGGACGGCTGCGTCTCGCAGCGCTCGTAGAACATCTGGCCCGGCACGACCTCGAACAGGTCGCCGCGCTTGAACGAATCCATCGCCTTGCGCACCAGGTCGGCATACTCGCCGGGTTCATGGTCGCCGCGCGGCGGGATGCGGTCGGGGCTCTTGAACGGCTCGGAGATTTCGTCGCGCGGCAGCCCTTCGGTCGAAAAACCCTCGCCGGCATAGTCGTAGCGGTCGGTCCATGCCTTGGCCGAATAATGGTCGACGACCAGGATCTCGTCAGGCAGGAACAGCACCAGGTCGCGCTGGCTTGGCTTGCGTTCGAGCTTGTAGTCGACCGGGTCGAACTGGAAGGCGAGGTCGTAGCCGAAAGCGCCGTAGAGACCAAGATTGGCGTCTTCCTCGGTCTTGAACAGAGCGGTGATGGCGCGCAGTACGGTGAACACCGAAGGAACACGGCTGCGCTCTTCTTCCGTGAAGACACGGCCGGGCTTGGCGACGTCGAGACGGATGAGCCTTTTCGATGTCTCGGCGATGGTGATATCGGCCAGGCTATCCAGCGCCTTGCCGATGACCGGCAACAACACCTCGCCACGGCCGTTGAGCGCCTCGATACGCATGGCGCGGCCGCGCGCGGAGACAACCAGAGGCGGGTCGATGATGGCGGTGTCCCAGCGCGTGTAGCGGCCGGGATATTCATAGTTGGAGGAAAACACCGCGCCGCGGCGCGAATTCAGGCCGTCGACGTAAGCGTCGATCGCGCCCGCATACGGCCGGTCGTGGCGCGCGCGGGTGATGGTGATGCCACCCGCGGTCACGAAACTTTCCGCGCCGTTTTCCAGAACCTTCATCGTCATTGCCGTCTCCATCAGCTTCTTGGGGCAACGGACCCGGGAATGGCTTGGAAAAAACAAATGGCCGCCCGGACTTTCCGTTGCGGCCACCCTCTCTATTCACGCGCACGTGTTCGAACAGGCCGCTGTCAGCAGGCCCACCACCAAATGGTCTTGATCGAACGCATATTCATGGCGAAATCCATAGCTGCGAAAAGAAGGATGCGCAACAGGTTTGAAAGTCTGTTCGTTGGCCGCCGCTTCTCAGGCTCATGGCACATCGCCAGAGCCGACAGTGCCGCTTAGAGTGCTCATCCAACAGCAGGAAGACGGGAAAACAACCATGACCGAGCAGATCGAGCGTGCGCGGACGTTTCATTCCCTCCACGTCAAGGGCAACCCGGTCGTCCTCTACAATGCCTGGGATCCGGGTTCGGCCAAGATCATCGAGAAAGCGGGTGCCAAGGCGATCGCCACCGGAAGCTGGCCGGTCGCGGCCGCGTTCGGCTACGCCGATGGCGAGAAAATCCCGCTGGAACTGGCGCTCGACAACATCAAGCGCATCGTCGGGTCGGTCGACCTGCCGGTGACCATGGACCTCGAGGGCGGCTACGGCGTTGACCCGGAAATCGTCGCTCGCACGGTGACGTTGGCGCTGCGGGCCGGCGCTATCGGTTTCAATTTCGAGGATCAGATTGTCGGTGGCAGCGGCCTGCATGACATTTCCGTGCAGGCAAAGCGCATCGAAGCCGCGGCGGCGGCCGTCAAGGCTTCCGGCATACCGGCGTTCATCAACGCTCGAACCGACATCTTCCTCAAGGCGAAACCGGATGCGCATGATGACGTTCTGCTCGACCAGGCCATCGAGCGCGCACAGGCCTTCGAAAAAGCCGGCGCGCACGGCTTCTTTGCGCCGGGCCTTGGCGACGAAGGCCTGATCGAGACGCTCTGCAAGGCAATTGCGTTGCCGGTCAACATCATTGCGCTGGCGCATGTGCCGCCGCGCCAGCGGCTGGCGGAACTGGGTGTCGCCCGCATCAGTCACGGCCCGATGCCTTACCGGCAGATGTCCGAATGGCTGGAGGCGAAAGCGCGACTGGCTATTTCGGGCTAAGTCAGTCCTCCAGCGTTCCCGACCGGGCATCAGTGCTCTTCCTGTCGCCAACCAGCTTCAGAAGATCTTCGCCGGCGCGGATGATGCGGCGCGAGCGGCGGGTCAGGATGATGCCGTCCTGCGGTGCGAACACTTCGGTGCGGCCATCGGCTTCACCCGGTGCATGGACGATGGTGGCGAGGCGCGCGCCCTTGGCGACGCGGTCGCCGGGCTTCACGTCGTAGAGCACGGCACCGGCCCGTGGCGCCGGCATCATGTCGATGTTTTCCAATGGCGCCACGAAGCCGGTGAAAGGACCCGGCGCGGGCAGGGCGCTGTCGGCGATCACGCCGCGCGCCACCAGCAGCCGGTAGAGGCCGTCGGCGTCGGCGGCGGCCAAGGCACCATCGACATCGAGGATGCCGCGATATTCGACGGTGGTGGCGACGCGACGGTCGAGCTTGGCCACATCGGCGGGGACGTTCTGATAGGGCATGATCGAGGCGCCCTCGAAGGTGCCGTCAGTGTCTTCGCTCCACAGCACGACCGCGTCGACGCCCATGGCCGCGGCGCAATCGGCCATGGCAGGCCACAGGCTGGTGTGGACGTAGAGATAGGCGAGGCCCTCGTCATCGCAGTGCAGGTCGAGCACGATGTCGTGGCCGAGCGAGAGCTGCACCAGCCGCGTCTTCAGCCGCTGGTCGACGCTGCCAAGGGTAATGTCGGGCAAGAGCGCTGTGTCGGGCGCCGTTAGCAGCGGAAAGCCGCGGTTGAAATTGGTGCGCGTGCTGAGATGGAAGCGGCCCTGATGCTCGCCGAAATGATATTGCGCCCGGCCGATCGGGTTGGCCCAGGGCACGATGGTGAGGTTGCCCTTGATGCGGCCTTCGGCCTCCGCCCTGGCAAGCATCGGCATCAGCGCGTCGATGGCGACGACACCCGGCAACTCGCCGGCATGGAGTGCCGCCTGCAGATAGGCCGAAGGAGCAGCCTTGTCAGAACCAGTGAAGCGGAACAGCGGGAATTCGTAGGAAACCCCTTCGCTTTCCCCGGCGATGCGTTCGATCGATTTCTGCATGACTTCCTCCATCAGGAGCGAGAGACATGCGATTTGAAGGCGCCGATGTCGATTGGTCCAGCCTGCCGCGCTATGGGCGCAAGAGGCTATTCAGCCGGAAGCGGGATGACCGGCGCGCGCCGGTCCAGCGCCTGCGACAGCACAGCGACGGTGACCGCCAAAACAGCGAGTGCTGCGCCGACCAGCGGCAAATTGGCATAGGAAACACCGGCGGACAGGGCCACGCCGCCTATCCAGGCGCCGCTGGCATTGCCGATATTGAAGGCGCCCTGGTTCAGCGTGGCGGCAAGGTTCGGTCCCTCGGAGGCCGCCTCGACGACCCGGATCTGCAACGGCGGCACGACGACGAAGATGAGCAGGCCCCACAGGAAGACGATGCCGATGGCAACGCTGGCGATTGCGCCGAACTGCCTGAATCCAACGAAAAGCAGGGCCATCAGCAGCAGGGTGCCGATCACTGTCGGCATCAGTTTCCAGTCGGCCAGTCTGCCGCCGATGATGTTGCCGATGGTCATGCCCGCGCCGAACAGCAGCAGAACCCACGTGACTGCCGAGGTCGACAAGCCCGATACCTCGGTGAGGTAGGGTTTGATGTAGGTGAAGACGGTGAACAGGCTTGCGGAGGTCAGCGCCGCGATCAGCATGGCCAGCCAGACCTGCAGCTTGCCCAGCACGCGCAGCTCGCCGCGCAGGCCGCCACCGCTTGGCTCGGCGACATCGGACGGCACCAACCAGGCGATCGCTGCCACCGAGATCAGGCCGATACCGACCACGGCAACGGTGGAGCGCCAGCCGAACGCTTCGCCAAGTGCGGTTCCGGCGGGAACACCCAGGATGTTGGACAGCGTCAGCCCGGCGAACATCAGCGCGATAGCGCTGGCGCGCTTGTTGCGCGGCACCAGGCTGGCGGCAACGACCGAGCCGATGCCGAAGAAGGCGCCGTGGCCGAAAGCGGTGAAGACGCGCGCGGCCATCAGCGTCCAGTAGTTGGGCGAGATGGCGCAAAACAGATTGCCGACGACGAACAGCACGGCCAGCCCGACCAGCACCGGCTTGCGCGGCAAATGCGCAGTGGCCATGGCGACGATCGGGGCGCCGAAGACGACGCCCAGCGCATATCCGGTAACCAGCAGGCCCGCCGCGGGGATCGACACGCCGAGGTCGGCGGCGACCTCAGGCAGCAAGCCCATGATGACGAATTCGGTGGTGCCGATGCAGAAGGACGCAATGGCAAGCGCAAGGATCGGCAAGGGCATGGTGCGTCCAGACTGAATCGGTTCAATTCCAGACTGCGCGAAGCACGCCACCGTGCGCAAGCTGCATTGCTGCATTGCAGCGATGCAGAAAAGGAAGAGCTTTAAAAATGGGTCTTCAACGGGCTGTCACGCCAGCGGCTTCAGCTCCTGGGCAATGGTGGGCAGCAACTCCGAAACATTGGGATGGATGTGCACGGCACGCGCCAGCGTGTCGACGGGCGCCTTGGCGTACATCAGGTCGAGCACACAATGGATAGCCTCGTCGCCGCCGGGGCCGAGCACCGAGCAGCCGAGGATCTCCCTGGTGTCGGCATCGACCAGGATTTTCATGAAACCCTGCGTCTCGCCCTTTTCGATAGCGCGGCCGACGCGGGTCATCGGCCGCTGGCCGACCAGCGCGCGACGGCCGGATTTCTTCACTGCGGCCTCGGTCATGCCGCAGCGGCCAAGCGGCGGGTCGATGTAGAGCGCATAGGCTTCGATCCGGTCGCTGACCCTCCGCGGATCGTTGTCGAGCAAATTGGCGGCGACGATCTCGTAGTCGTTGTAGGAGGTGTGGGTGAAGGCGCCCCTGCCGTTGCAGTCGCCCATCGCCCAGATGTCGGGCACGCTGGTGCGCAGCTGGTCGTCGACGGTGACAAAACCGCGCTTGTCGACCTCGACGCCGGCCCTTTCCAGGCCGAGATCGTCGGTGTTGGGCGTGCGCCCCAGCGCCAGCAGCACATGCGAGCCGACCGCCGGTGGCTTGCCGGCGGAGAAGGTCACGGCGATGTCGTCACCCTGTCTGGCGAAGGCAATGTCGTCGGCGCCGACATGGACCGCGATGCCTTCGTTTTCGAGGATCGACAGGATGGCGGCGGAGACATCCTCGTCCTCGCGGCCGGTCAGGCGCGGGCTCTTCTCGACGACGGTGACTTCCGCGCCGAAGCGGCGGAACATCTGAGCGAATTCGAGCGAGATGTAGCTGCCGCCGACGACGACGAGATGGCGCGGCAGCACATCGAGATCCATCATCGACGAGTTGGTCAGATAGTCGATGTCGTGGATGCCGGGAAGGTCGGGCACCGAGGCGCGGCCGCCGGTGTTGAGGAAGATCTTTTCGGCGGTCAAAAGATCGTCGCCGACGCGCACCGTGTTGGCGGATTCGAAACGCGCATGGCCGCGATAGAGGGTGCACTTGTCCATGCCGGCAATCCAGGTCTCAAGATTGGTGCGGGCGTCGATCGTCACCTTGTCCTTGCGCGCCTTGATCCTGGCATAGTCGACGCCGACGGGGCCACTGAGCGTCACGCCGTAGTCGGCGGCGCGGCGCGCCAGATGCGCGGCATAGGCGCTGGCGACCATGGTCTTGGTCGGCATGCAGCCGGTGTTGACGCAGGTGCCGCCGACCAGCTTGCGCTCGATCAGTGCGACGCTCATGCCGGCGGCCGTCAGCCGCCCGGCCAGCGGAGGGCCAGCCTGTCCGGCACCGATGATGATGGCGTCGAAGGTTTTCGTCGTCATGCCACCGCCGCTACGATCAGCAGGCCGCCGATGATCGCCACCGCGTCCTCGATAAAGGCGGCGGGCGGATCCTTGCCGAAGGCGGCCGCGAGCCGGCCGCGAGCTTCGGCGCCGCCCAGCGTGCCGATGACAGCGCCGATGGCGCCCGCGATCAGGCCGCCGATGGTGGCGCCGCCTGTCGCGCCGATCACCGCGCCTGTGAAGGCGCCCATGACGATGCGGGCGCCGAATTGCTGGGGTACTTTACGGCTCGGCGTCGACGGCAACTGGTCGGTGACCAACTCGACAATGGCCAGGATGGTGAAGATGCCGACAGCCGCCCAGTGGCTCATGAAGCTCGCCCAGGTGCCGGCAACCGTCAGCCAGCCGAGATAAGCGCCCCAGGCAATGGCGGCCGGCGCCGTCATGGCGCGAAGACCGGCAATGACGCCGATCAGAAGTGCGAGAATGTAGAGCATGGTCGATCCCCCCTCGATCACGGGCCAAGACGGCCTTGAGTCACAGGCTACCATAGGTCCAATATTTGACCAGTACTGGCATCGGCGCTTTTGGCTGCACTTGTGCTTTGCAAGGACGTGAACTGGAGACCGCATCATGGCTGAGAGCGAGCGCGTGAAGATGGTGGCCGGCGAATGGTATACCTGCCTCGATGACGAACTGGAGTCGTTGCGGATGATAGCGCGCGATGCGGTGTTCGAGCACAACTTGCTGCCGCCTCGTCAACGCGGCAATCTCGGGCCGGGTCTGAAGGCACTGCTGGGAAGAGCCGGCGAGGGCGCCCGTATCGAGGCGCCGTTCCACTGCGCCTATGGCTTCAACATCTTTCTCGGCGACGGCGTGTTTCTCAATGCCGGCTGCACCATCCTCGACACGGCAAGCGTGCGCATCGGCAAGGCAACGCTGCTCGGCCCGAACGTGCAGATCTACTGCGCCGAGCATCACAAGGAGGCCAGTGGGCGGCAGGCCGGACTGGAGGTCGCCCGACCGATCGAGATCGGCGCCAATGCCTGGATCGGCGGCTCAGCCGTCATCCTTGGCGGCGTCAGCATCGGTGAAGGCGCCATCGTCGGCGCCGGTGCGGTGGTGACGCGCGACGTGGCGGCGAACGCCACGGTGATCGGCAATCCGGCGCGGCCGGTCAAGCGGGGCTGAACAGGTCAGGACGACAGGACATACGTCATGCGCTCTTCCTGATCGCCTCGCCTGGAAAACTCGCGCCGGTATTGCGCCGGCGATGTCCTCAGTCTCGCGGCAAAATGCTGGCGCAGCGAGGTGGCGCTGCCGAAGCCGGCTTCGAAGGCGATCATGTCCATGGATTTCTCCGTCGCTTCCAGCAAACGCTGCGCCAGTTCGATCCGCTGGCTGGTCAGCCAATCGCCAAAGCTGGCGCCGATCGATTTCTGAAAGCGACGGGTAAAGGTGCGGCGGG
>NZ_RZQP01000171.1:0-13915 GCF_003998165.1 Mesorhizobium sp. M7A.F.Ca.US.007.01.2.1
AGTCAGCGCCGAGGATCTGGCCGAGCGCCGCGAGCGCGTGGACCGTGTGCTGCGCGCCATCCTGGCGCAGCCCGACGCGGGTTTTCGCGTGATCGGCGTGCTCTATCAGGAGTTCGTGGTCCGCTGCCGCATCGAAGGCCTGGCCTCGGTCGTGCCCGACCTGCCGGAGTTCCGCCGCATGCTGACGCGCGCCCGGGCCGGCCTTGGGTCAGAGACGACACAGGACGACGCATGGCGGGACGTTTCCGTCCGCGCGTCGCTGCTGCCCGACGACATGCAGGGCGTGTTCATGATGATTGCCCGCGCGGCGAAGGAGGGCTGGCCTTGCCCGAGCGACGCCGCGATCGCCCGCGCCTACGGCTCGCACTCGCTGCGCCGCGCCCGGCGCCTCTTGACCTATATCGAGGAGCAGGGCCTCATCGTCTGCCAACTCGACGGGACAGGCCGGCGCACCGTGACACTGGTCGAATTGGCCTGGGCCACCGCACCGGGAGATCCGAATGCCGAGGAGGTGGAGCAGGGAAGCCTGGCGCTGTGAGGCGGCGCGGGTGCTTTGAGCGAATGATGCGATAGGCTTTTTCAGTCACCGTCATCGCGACAAATTTCTGATGGCAACCGTGAAATCGCCGACGGCGAGATGCGTCATGCAGGCGCTTGCGTTTCGATGGCGCTCACCGGTTCGCCCCAATCACCCACTGTTCCTGATCGACGAGCGTGCCGGTCATCGGCCCGGCAGCATCCGAAAGCAGGAAGACGGCGAGGTTGGCGATATCGCTGGTCGAGAACAGGCGGCCGAAGGGTTGCGAGGCGTTGGCGGCATCGAGCCAGCCCGGCCCGTTGCCCAGCGTGTCGGCTTGCATGACGCGTTCGGCCGGCGTGTCGGTCCAGCCGACATTGATGCCGTTGACGCGGATGCGATCGAAGCGATGGGCGTTGGCGGCGTTTTTGGTCAGCGTGGCCAGCGCGCCCTTGCTGGCGGAATAGACGGCGAGCTCCGGCGAGCCGCAATGGTCGTTGATCGACAGGATGTTGACGATGGCGCCGCGCTCTCCGCGCTTCTTCATGTCGGCGATGGCCGCCTGCATGAGGAAGAACGGCGCCCGCGCGTTGACCGCGAACAGCGAGGCCCAGCCGTCGAGATCGGCATCGAGGAACGAGGCCCGGTCGGTCAGCCCTGCGGCGTTGACCAGCGCATCGATGCGGCCGAAGCGCTCGATGCAGGCTTGCGCCAAAAGGGCAGGGGCTGCCGGGTCGGCGAGGTCGGCGGCGACGAAAACCGTCGGCGTGCCGAGCCGCGAAAGCTCTTCCGCAACGGCATCGCCGCGCGTCTTCTCGCGCCCGGTGACGAGCAGGCCGCCCGCGCCGCAGCGCGCCAGCGTCTCGGCGATGGCGCGGCCAATGCCTTGCGTCGAGCCGGTGACCAGCGCCACCTTGCCGTTGAGTTGGAGCTCCATTCCTCTTCCCCGCCTCGCATCTGATTTCAGGCTAGCGCGGCGCGATCGTTTTACAATACGGAAATTGGAAATCTTGGAGTGGAGGTTGTTGGCTGTCGCGCTGCGTGGGGCCGGCGAGAGCCTGCCCCAATGTCGTGATTCCCTACGTAGCGGAGGCCGTCGCAAAGACCCTAGTGGACCGTGATTATGCCCTCGACGGCCCGCCATTCCGAAGGCTGGATGAGCTGGTGATGAGCAACGCGAACCGAGTGGAGCGGACCATCGAGTTCGCGCTCCCAATATTGGAGAAAACCCTTGAGTTCGGGAAAGGCTGGAGCGAGATCATAGTCCTGCCAGACATAGAGCTGAAGCAGGCTTGGATGATCGGGCAGGTAATAGTGGATTTCGGCCGTCGTCAGGCCATAACCTTCCATTTGCAGGCGGAATTCGTTGCTGACCGTATCGGCCATGTCTTTCTCCTTCTCCGCTGAGGCATCGAGCCGGCGGCATTTGTGTCGAACCCGCCCAATGCCGGGCCGGGGCGATTGGTTCTGTCCCTCTTTAAACAACGCCGCGAGAAGCTCGCGGGTTCCGAAAATAGCCACGCCATAACAGTGTCTTGGCGCTCTTTCTTGTCGAATATAAAAATTTTTGCGCTGGTCTCTTGAAACCGAAAAAGGGCAAAACTAGCTCGATATGCGCCGCGATGCCTGACGAAGGGTCGCGGCGTTCCGCACCGGTCCGATATTGCCGGTTCGGTGCGGAGGAACCTCAAAACCTGTTTGTCCACGAGGAGAACGACATGGCGTTCCGTCCATTGCATGACCGTATTCTGGTCCGCCGCCTTGAAGCCGAGGAGAAGACCTCCGGCGGCATCATCATCCCCGATACCGCAAAGGAAAAACCGCAGGAAGGCGAAGTGCTCGCCGTCGGTCCCGGCGCGCGCGACGACAGCGGCAAGCTTGTCGAACTCGATGTCAAGGTCGGCGACCGCATCCTGTTCGGCAAATGGTCCGGCACCGAGATCAAACTCGACGGCGAGGACCTGCTCATCATGAAGGAGAGCGACGTGATGGGGATCATCGATGAGATCGCCGAAGTGAAGAAGGCCGCCTGACGGCTTCTTTCGTATCCAACCAGTCAACGAATGCTGCCTAGATAAAGGAGTGATCCAATGGCTGCCAAAGAAGTGAAATTCCATACCGAAGCGCGCGAGAAGATGCTGCGCGGCGTCGACATCCTTGCCAATGCGGTGAAGGTGACGCTCGGTCCCAAGGGGCGCAATGTGGTCATCGACA
The DNA here is from genome assembly GCF_003998165.1 of Mesorhizobium sp. M7A.F.Ca.US.007.01.2.1. Lineage (NCBI taxonomy): Bacteria > Pseudomonadati > Pseudomonadota > Alphaproteobacteria > Hyphomicrobiales > Phyllobacteriaceae > Mesorhizobium > Mesorhizobium sp. M7A.F.Ca.US.007.01.2.1. Next base: position 2,732 of record NZ_RZQP01000171.1, read on the forward strand.
AGTCGTTCGGCGCGCCGCGCATCACCAAGGACGGCGTCACCGTCGCCAAGGAGATCGAACTGGAGGACAAGTTCGAGAACATGGGCGCCCAGATGGTGCGTGAGGTGGCCTCCAAGACCAACGACCTTGCCGGCGACGGCACGACGACCGCAACGGTGCTTGCACAGGCGATCGTCAGGGAAGGGGCCAAGGCGGTTGCCTCGGGTATGAACCCGATGGATCTGAAGCGCGGCATCGACAAGGCGGTCGATGCGGTGGTCGCCGAACTGAAGACCAATGCCCGCAAGGTCACCCGAAACGACGAGATCGCGCAGGTCGGGACCATCTCCGCCAATGGCGATGCCGAAATCGGCCGCTTCCTCGCTGAGGCGATGGAGAAGGTCGGCAATGAAGGCGTCATCACGGTGGAGGAGGCCAAGACCGCCGAGACCGAACTCGAAGTCGTGGAAGGCATGCAGTTCGATCGCGGCTACCTCTCGCCCTATTTCATCACCAACCAGGACAAGATGCGCGTCGAACTCGACGAGCCCTATGTGCTGATCCACGAGAAGAAGCTCTCCAATCTGCAAGCGATGCTGCCCGTGCTCGAAGCCGTGGTGCAGTCTGGCAAGCCGCTCCTGATCATCGCCGAGGATGTGGAGGGCGAGGCGCTTGCCACGCTGGTCGTCAACAAGCTGCGCGGCGGCCTCAAGGTCGCGGCCGTCAAGGCGCCGGGCTTCGGCGACCGCCGCAAGGCCATGCTGGAGGACATCGCCATTCTCACCGGCGGCACCGCGATCTCGGAAGATCTCGGCATCAAACTGGAAAATGTAACGCTGCAGATGCTGGGCCGCGCCAAGAAGGTGGTGATCGAGAAGGAAAACACCACCATCGTCGATGGTGTCGGCCGCAAGGAAGAGATCCAGGGCCGTGTCGCACAGATCAAGGCGCAGATCGAGGAGACCACCTCCGACTATGACCGCGAAAAGCTGCAGGAGCGGCTGGCCAAGCTCGCAGGCGGCGTTGCGGTGATCCGGGTCGGCGGCTCGACCGAGGTCGAGGTCAAGGAGCGCAAGGACCGTGTCGACGACGCACTGCATGCAACCCGCGCGGCCGTCGAGGAGGGCGTGCTGCCCGGCGGCGGCGTCGCCTTGCTGCGGGCGGCCAAGGCGCTCGATACCGTGCAGACCGACAATGCGGACCAGAGGACAGGTGTCGACATCGTGCGCCGTGCCATCGAAACGCCGGTCCGGCAGATCGCCGAGAATGCCGGCGCCGAAGGCTCGATCATTGTCGGCAAGCTGCGCGAGAAAAGCGAATTCGGCTGGGGCTGGAACGCCCAGACCAATGAATTCGGCGATCTTTTCGGCCAGGGCGTTATCGACCCGGCCAAGGTGGTGCGCACCGCCCTCCAGGACGCGGCATCGGTCGCCGGCCTGCTGGTGACCACGGAGGCCATGGTGGCCGAGAAGCCGAAGAAGGAAGCCGCCGCCCCGGCAATGCCCGCCGGCGCCGGCATGGACTTCTGAAGTCGCGGCCCAATCCGCCCGCTCCCCTGGCGGGGAGCGGGCGTCAGTCGAAGAGAGAGTGGAGGTAAAGATGGATGCAATGGCTGGCCTCGGATCCGTACCGGCTCCTACGCATCAAGCGAAGGAATTCCTGGCCTATGAAACAGAATGCAGGAACGTGCTGAAGCCGCTGCTGGCAGGGCTGCTCGACATGGCTGAAGCCGCCGGCTGGAACCGGCGAACCGCGGCGTCGGCACTGATGTTCCTCGCAGCGCAGCAAGTATCGGCAACATCCGAGGTATCCGCCGGCAGCGGCTGAACGGAAATCGGCCAGTCCCTTACCTATCCGCGGCGGGCCGTGCTTCCCGGTGTTCGGCCCGCTGCAGGCCCTGAACAATCGAGAGGAGGCACAAGCCATGAATCGCGGGCAATTCGAGGAACCGGTCACACTTCTGGTCGGAATGGGCTTTCCGAGGAAGATCGACAGCGTGATGGAAGCCTATGCACTGCTGCAGGACTGGCCGAGCGCCGGCCGCAACGGCGCCCATGCCATCGCACTCAACGCTTGCAAGGCGGGCATCGTCGGCGAAATCGATCCGGAGACGGTGCGGGCCACGCTGGTCAGCTTCGCGCGCCGCCACGACATACTGGTGCCTGACATGGTTACGCCGCTCGCGACGGTGGCGGGTGGTGCGCTGCGCACCAGCTGAACTACGATGACGGCGCTGCAACAGCGCCTGAACACGCTGTTCTTGCGATAGGCCAGGCGCCCACCGGACACGTTGGAATTCCGTTTCGGGCGGTAGTGTTCTCGTTGGTCAGTCGAGCGAACGCGTCAGCAAGACTGACCTGTTCTGCCCGAATAGCGCCTCTGAGCGCGCCCTTCCGGTTAAAAAAGTATCATCCATTGTCTTGAATCGTGGTGGCGCCTGTTGTCATGAGCCGGTACCGTGGCTCTTGAAATGCAGAGCCGAAACCAATTCGGCCGGTTTAGGGAATTGGGCCGAACGCGGCAAATATCCGTGCCGGCCGGGAGGAAACGGACATGGAACCGGACCTGGAAGTTGTCCAGATACGACGCGGGGAGTCCTTCAAGGCGTGGTCGCATGGCTACCCCTTCCATACGGTGCGCTGGCATTTCCATCCAGAATATGAACTGCATCAGGTGATCTTCACCAACGGCCGCTATTTCGTCGGCGACTTCATCGGCGAGTTCGAGCCGGGCAATCTGGTGCTGACGGGGCCGAACCTGCCCCACAATTGGGTCAGCGACATCCCCAAGGACAGCTCGATCCCGCTGCGCGGCCGCATCATTCAGTTTTCCGAAAGTTTCATCGGCGATGCCATGCATGTGCTGCCGGAGCTGGCGGGGCTTGCGGCTCTGCTCGAGGCGTCGCGGCGCGGCGTGCTGTTTTCCAACCGCACCAGCAAGGCGCTGGCGCCATTGATGGAAGAGATGATGCAGGCGCAGGGCGTGCGCCGCATCGAGCTGTTCATGATGATCGCCGGCCTGCTCAGCCGCGCCCAGGAATTCCAGCTGCTGGCCAGCGCCAGCTATCGGCCCGATCCGTCGGGCTACATGACCGCCGGCATGAACAAGGCGCTCGCCTATATCAGGGAGAACCTGACGCAGCTGTTCGACGAGGCGGACCTCGCCGCCATCGCCGGCCAGTCGACCGGGGCCTTCTCGCGCTCGTTTCGCCGCCACACCGGCATGTCGCTGGTGCAGTATGTCAAGCGGCTGCGCATCAATCTCGCCTGCCAGATCCTGATGAGCGATGAGCAGGCGTCGATTACCGACATCTGCTACGAGGTCGGCTTCAACAACCTGTCCAATTTCAACCGGCAGTTCCTGGCGGAGAAGGGCATGCCGCCCTCGCGCTTCAGGCGCCTGCTGGCCGACAACATCAACGCGGGAAAAGCCGCTTAACGGAGGAGCCAGGGAGGAACCAAGGGAGGATTTTTCTTTTGCATGACGGACGTGAGCCGCGTTGAGCGGTTCGCGATGGAGAACGCTTGTCTCGAATTCCTTCGTCGGCGGAGGATGTAGGCGCAGCTCGAAAGTCCAGCGCCGGACCCTGGTTCCCCTGCAGTTGGGGCGAGGGTGGATGGGTGTCTTCAGACCACCAAAGCAGTCAACGACCTTCTTACAACATATCCAGAAACGGAGAAGACCGAATGACCAAACTTTCAATTTCATTGAAGTCCACTGGCAAGTCCGCCGGCATGGCAGCGCTTGCGCTGTCGCTGCTGGCAGGCACCGCCGCTATCGCCAAGGCAGCCGAAGTCACCGACGCCACCGTCGCCTTCCTGATGCCTGACCAGGCCTCGACCCGTTACGAACAGCATGATTATCCCGGCTTCGCCGCCGAGATGAAGAAGCTGTGCCCGGGCTGCAAGGTGCTCTACCAGAACGCCGATGCCGACGCCTCGCGCCAGCAGCAGCAGTTCAACTCGGTGATCTCGCAGGGCGCCAAGGCGATCGTGCTCGACCCCGTCGACTCGACCGCCGCCGCCTCGCTGGTCAAGCTGGCGCAGAGCCAGGGCATCAAGGTCATAGCCTATGACCGGCCAATCCCGACAGCGCCGGCCGACTTCTATGTCTCGTTCAACAATGAAGGCATCGGCAAGGCCATCGCCGATTCGCTGGTCGAGCACCTGAAGGCGCTGAAGGTCGATCCGGCCACCGGCGGCGTTTTACAGATCAACGGTTCGCCGACCGACGCGGCGGCCGGCCTGATCAAGAAGGGCATCCATGCCGGCCTCGACAACAGCGGCTATAAGATCCTGGCCGAATACGACACGCCGGAATGGGCGCCGCCGAAGGCGCAGCAATGGGCCGGCGGCCAGATCACCCGCTTCGGCCCGAAAATCCTCGGCGTGGTTGCCGCCAATGACGGCACCGGTGGCGGCGCCATCGCGGCCTTCAAGGCGGCCGGCGTCGATCCGGTGCCGCCGGTGACCGGCAATGACGCGACGATCGCGGCACTGCAGCTGATCATCGCCGGCGACCAGTACAACACCATCTCCAAGCCGAGCGAGATCGTGGCGGCGGCCGCCGCCAACATCGCCATCAAGCTACTTTCTGGCGAGACGCCTAAGGCCGAGATGACGCTGTACGATACGCCCTCGCAGCTGTTCACGCCGGCTGTTGTGACGCAGGAAAACCTGAAGGCCGAGATCATCGACAAGAAGATCAACACCGCGGCCGAGCTCTGCGTCGATCGTTACGCGGAAGGCTGCAAGAAGCTGGGCATCGGGAACTGACCGCGACCCTTGCCCGCTCCGCTGCCTGGCCACCCGCGTGGTGGCCAGGCAGCGCTCATGCGAAATTTTTGAACCGGTTTTGAAAGGCTTCCTGCATGACCGATACCTCGGACGAACCGGTTCCGGCAGGCGAGCTGGTGCTCAGCCTGCGCGGCGTTTCGAAGAATTTCGGCGCCGTTTCGGCGCTCACCGACATCGATCTCGATGTCCATGCAGGCGAAGTGGTGGCGCTGGTCGGCGACAATGGCGCCGGCAAGTCGACCCTGGTCAAGATCCTGGCCGGCGTGCATCAGCCGAGCTCGGGAACCATCAGCTTTCGCGGCAAGCAGGTGACACTTGCAGATCCGAGTGCCGCGCTGACGCTCGGCATCGCCACCGTGTTCCAGGACCTGGCGCTGTGCGAGAACCTCGACATCGTCGCCAACATCTTCCTTGGCCGCGAACTCAGCCCGCTGCGGCTGGACGAGGTGGCGATGGAAGTGCGCGCCTGGACGCTGCTCAACGAGCTTTCGGCGCGCATCCCGAGTGTCCGCGAAGTGGTCGCTTCACTGTCGGGCGGCCAGCGCCAGACGGTGGCGATCGCACGCTCGCTGCTGCTCGAACCCAAGCTCATCCTGCTCGACGAGCCGACGGCAGCGCTTGGCGTGGCGCAGACGGCGGAAGTGCTCAATTTGATCGAGCGGGTGCGCGACCGCGGCCTCGGCGTCGTCATCATCAGCCACAACATGGAAGACGTGCGCGCCGTCGCCGACCGCATCGTCGTGCTGCGGCTTGGCCGCAACAACGGCATCTTCTCGCCCGATGCCTCGAACCAGGAACTGGTCAGCGCCATCACCGGCGCCTCGAACAATTCGGTGTCGCGGCGCGCCGAGCGCAGGCAGGCCAGGCAAGACCAGACCCAGGAGCCACGCCCATGAGCCGCGAAGCCGAAGCCGCCCCCGTGCCGCCGCAGCTCGACCGCGCCGATGTGCGCGTCAAGCACGAGGCGGGGATTGGCGGCGCCATCCGCCGGTTCTTCGACCGGGTCCGCTCGGGCGATCTCGGCTCGCTGCCAGTGATTGTCGGGCTGGTCATCATCTGGACGGTGTTCGCCAGCATCAACCCGATCTTCCTGTCGAGCAGCAATCTGGTCAATCTGCTGTTCGATTGCTCCACCGTCGGCGTCATCGCGCTCGGCATCGTCTGCGTTCTGATGGTCGGCGAGATCGACCTGTCGGTCGGTTCGATCAGCGGCTTTGCCTCGGCCATGGTCGGCACGCTGTGGGTCAACCAGGGCTGGCCGGTGGCGCTCGCGATTCTGGCCGCTGTTGCCGTCGGCGGCTTCATCGGCGCCCTCTATGCGCTGCTGTTCAACCGGCTCGGCATGCCGAGCTTCGTCTCGACGCTGGCCGGCTTGCTGGCGGTGCTTGGCCTGCAGCTCTACATCCTCGGCTCGACCGGCTCGATCAACCTGCCCTACGGCTCGAACCTGGTGAATTTCGGCCAGTTGCTGATGATGCCCAAACTCGTCTCGTTCGCTCTGGCGGCCGTGCCGGGCATCGTCATGCTGATCACCGGCCTGCGCACCGTCGCGCGCCGCCGCGCCGCGAACCTGTCGGCGCCGTCGACCGGCGGGCTCGTCACGCGCGCGGTGGTGATTACGGTCATTCTCGAGATCATCGTCTTCTATCTCAATCAGGCGCGCGGCATTCCGTGGATGTTCGGCCTGTTCGTCGGCCTGGTCATATCGATGCACTACGCGCTGACGCGGACCAAATGGGGCCGCTCTATGTCGGCGGTCGGCGGCAACCGCGAGGCGGCGCGGCGCGCCGGCATCAATGTGCGGCTGATCTATTCCAGCGCCTTCGTGCTGTGCTCGATGCTGGCGGCTTTCGGCGGCGTGCTGTCGGCGGCCCGCCTTGCCTCGGCCAGCCAGCAGGCCGGCACGGGCGACGTCAACCTCAACGCCATCGCGGCGGCCGTCATAGGCGGCACCAGCCTGTTCGGCGGCAGGGGCAGCGCCTATTCGGCACTGCTCGGCATCATCGTCATCCAGTCGATCGCCAGCGGCCTGACGCTGCTCGATCTGTCCTCGTCGCTTCGGTACATGATCACCGGCGCCGTGCTTGCCATCGCGGTCATCGTCGACTCGCTGGCACGCCGCTCGCGTGTCTCGCATGGCCGGGCCTGAACCCATCAACAGGAAGCAAGACATGAGCCAAGAACTGTCCGGAAAAGTTGCCGCCGTCACCGGTGCCGCGTCAGGCATCGGCCTCGAATGCGCCAGGCATATGCTGGCGGCCGGCGCCACCGTGGTGCTGGTCGACCGCGCCGAGGCGACGCTGAACAAACTGTGCGCCGAACTCGGCCCCAAAGCGATCCCGCTGGTGATCGACCTGATGCAGCCGGCAAGCGTCGCCACCATGATGCCGCAAATCCTGGAGAAGGCCGGCCAGCTCGACATCTTCCATGCCAATGCCGGCGCCTATGTCGGCGGCGAGGTGGCGACCGGCGATCCCGACGTCTGGGATCGCATGCTCAACCTCAACATCAATGCCTGCTTCCGTTCGATCCAGGCGGTGCTGCCGCACATGATCGAACGCAAGACCGGCGACATCATCGTCACCAGTTCGATCGCCGGTCTGGTCCCGGTGGTCTGGGAACCGATCTACACGGCCTCCAAGCACGCCGTGCAGGCCTTCGTCCACACGGTGCGCCGGCAAGTCGCCAAGCACGGCCTGCGCGTCGGCGCCGTGGCGCCCGGCCCGGTGGTGACGGCACTGGTCGACGACTGGCCGAAGGCCAAGCTCGAAGAGGAACTCGCCGCCGGCGGCCTGATGCAGCCACGCGAGGTGGCCGAAGCCGTGATGTTCATGCTGACCCGGCCGCGCAATGTGACGATAAGGGATTTGGTGATTTTGCCGCAGAGCAATGATCTCTAGGGGGAGTAGGGGAGTAGGGCAGTAGGGCAGTATGATTGCTCTGCCGTTCAATGCCCGGGCCCGAGCCAAGCCACCATCTCCTATTCCCGTACTGCCTTACTGCCTTACTGCCCTACTCCCCTACTGCCTTAAACCGAAGGTTTCCCCCAATGTCCCACTTCCTCGGCATCGACGTCGGCACCGGCAGCGCGCGGGCCGGGGTGTTCGACCACACGGGAACCCTGCTTGCCTCGGCCAAACGGGACATCGAGGTCTGGCGCGAGGCCGGCGACATTGTCGAGCAGTCGAGCAACGACATCTGGCGGGCGGTTTGCGCGGCCACGCGTGAAGCGGTCGCGCAATCGGGCGTGGCGCCCGAGGCGATCGCCGGCATCGGCTTCGACGCCACCTGTTCGCTGGTGGTGCTGGGCGAGGGCGGCGTGCCGCTGCCGGTAAGCAAGTCCGCCAATCCGGAACGCAACATCATCGTCTGGATGGATCATCGCGCGGTCGAGCAGACGCGCCGCATCAATCGCAGTGGCGAGGCGGTGCTGAACTACGTCGGCGGCGTCATCTCGCCGGAGATGGAAACGCCGAAACTCCTGTGGCTGGCCGAAAACCTGCCCGCCACTTTCGACGCCGCCTGGCAGTTCATGGACCTCGCCGATTTCCTCACCTGGCGGGCGACCGGCAGCCTTGCCCGTTCGGTCTGCACGGTGACCTGCAAATGGACCTATCTGGCGCATGAGAGCCGCTGGGACGAGACGTATTTCCGCAAGATCGGCCTCGGCGCGCTGGCCGACGAGGCATTCGCGCGCATCGGCACCGAGATCGTGCCGGCCGGTGCCGCACTCGGCGGCGGATTGACCGCGCAGGCAGCAGCAGACCTTGGTCTCAACCCCGGCACCGCGGTGGCGGCCGGACTGATCGACGCGCATGCCGGGGGCGTCGGCACGGTCGGCGCGCGCGGCGATTTCGGCAGCGTGCTGTCGCGCATGGCCTATGTTTTCGGCACCTCGGCCTGCACCATGTCGTCGACCGCCGAGCCGGCCTTCGTCGACGGTGTCTGGGGTCCGTATTTCTCGGCCATGGTGTCGGGCCTGTGGCTGAACGAGGGCGGCCAGTCGGCAGCTGGTGCTGCGATTGATCATCTGGTGCGTATGCACCCTGCAGCCGGCGAAGCGACCGCCAAAGCGCAAGCCGAGGGGCGCAGCCTCAGCGCCTGGCTGTCGCTGCAGGCGCAAAGCCGCAATGGAGCCGCGGCCACGCCGGCCCTGGTCGGCGGCATCCATGTCGTGCCGGAGTTCCTCGGCAACCGCGCGCCCTTCGCCGACCCGGACGCGCGCGCGCTGATCGCCGGGCTCGATCTCGACACCAGCCTCGACAGCCTGGTCGGGCTCTATGTCGCCGGGGTCTGCGGGCTGGGCTACGGCGCGCGCCAGATCGTGCAGGCCGAACATCAGAAAGGCATTGCCGTCGACACCATCGTGGTCAGTGGCGGCGCCGGCCAAAGCCCGCTGGTGCGCCAACTGCTGGCCGACACCACAGGCATGGTGGTGGTGGCCTCGACCTCGCCGGAACCGGTGCTGCTCGGCTCGGCGATGCTGGGCGCGGTCGCCGCCGGTGCCTACAAGGATGTGGCGGCGGCGATGGCCGGCATGTCGGAACTCGGCGAGGTCTATCATCCCGACGCTACGCTGGCCGGCTGGCATGCCAAACGCTTCGCGGCGTTCGAATTGCTGCAGCAGGCGGGCAAGGCCATCCGAGGCTGAAGCGCGCGGCTTCTGTCCGGCTTTGTCAGGAGCGTAGCGAACACCGCTTGGCGGTTTAGCCGGAAGCTGGCAGCTTTGTTCTGTCGTGGACCCTCCAGCAGCACGCGACGAGGGCAGGGCGACAGGACCAGGAGGCCCTAATGGTGGACGAAGCTAAACCGCCGCTACCATTCGCATCGGATGAGGTGCCGTGGACGGAATGGTCCGATGTGCCACGCTTCGGCCTGCGCTACCGGCATTTGTCGCTGGCTGCCCTTGGCGAAAAACACCGTGTCGGCGTGGCAATCGAGGAGCTTCCGGCTGGCAAGCAGTCCTCGCCGGCGCATTACCATATTTTCGAGGAAGAGCATGTCTTCATCCTCGAAGGGGCGCTTACCGCGTATGTCGGCGACGCGGCCTATGCCATGAAGTCCGGCGACTACATCTGCTTTCCCGCCGGTGCCGCGGCGGGGCATTGCCTGATCAATACCAGCGACGCACTGTGCCGCTATGTCATCGTCGGCGAGCGCAACCCGAATGAAGTGGTCGTCTACACCGCCTCCAACAAGGTGCTGGTACGCGCCCTGGGCCGCCGCGCGATCTTCGATCTCGCAGCCATCCGAACTTACTGGGACGGCGAGAACACCGGCCTTACCGCCGGCGATCCGCTGCCGTCGGATGTGACGGCCGGTGTCACCAAACCCCCGGCCGCGCCGATCCCGCCGATCGCCAGCGATGCTGTCGAATGGAAGGTCGAAGGCGAAGGCCCGCGGTTCGGCGGCCGGTCCAGGCACCTGACTTATGCCGCGCTGGGACGCTCCGACTATCATGTCGGCATGCTGATCGAAGCGCCGGCGCCCGGCATGCGCCTGGCGCCCCGGCACTATCACATGCTGGAAGAGGAGCATGCGCTGATCCTGGAAGGGGAGGTGACGCTGCTGCTTGGCGAGGAGCGCCACGAAATGAAAGCCGGCGACTATGTCTGCTTTCCGGCCGGCCTGGCGGTCGGGCATTCCTTCCTCAACAGCGGCACGGGGCCGTGCCGCTACCTGATGATCGGCGAGAAAAATCCCAACGAGGTCTGCGTCTATCCAGATTCCAACAAGATGGCGGTCGACGCCTTGCGCCGGCGCGACGGCATTTTCGACATGGGAGCGGTGAGGCGGTACTGGGACGGCGAAGTGATGGAGTAGCCCCCGGCTTCACAGCTCCTTCTCCGCCAACTCCCTGAATTCGTCGGGAACCGAGCGCGCCGCCTCCAGCGCCACCGTGCCGTAGCCGACGGCCTGTTTGCCGAAACGCTCGCGGATCTTGTCGATGGCGCGGTCGGCGTCGAAGCGTGCTAGGCCCTTCTTCGTGCCGGGCCGGCGCCTCTCGTCGGCGAGGCCAAGCGGCAGGTCGAGCTGTAACTCGAAGCTTTCCTCAAGATGCGAGACCGAGATCGCCAGCAGCGAGATCATTTTCTCCTGTGGATTGTCGGCAAGCAGGCCGCGCACCAGATCGCCGGCGATCTCGGCCAGCATCGCGGTCGCCGAGATCGGCTGGTCAAGCGTGATCGAACGGGTGACGGCGCGGAGATCGGCAAAGCGCACGCGTACCGTCACCGTGCGGCCGGGCCTTGCCTTGGCGCGCAGCCGGCTGGCGACGCGGTCGGCCAGATGCAGCAGTGTCGGCACGATGACCCGTGCCATAGCCGGCTTCTGGCCAAGCGCCGATTGGGCGCCGGCCGAATGCGCGCGGCGCTTCGTCTCCAGCTTTCGCGGGTCGCGGTTCCAGGAC
>NZ_RZQP01000172.1:0-13731 GCF_003998165.1 Mesorhizobium sp. M7A.F.Ca.US.007.01.2.1
CCCGTAACCTCTTCGCGGCTGGTGAGGCCACGCGCGTGATTGCCGCCTTGATGCCCCGCGACCGCAGCTTCATGCATCTCGACACCGTCTTCACCTTCTGCGATCGCGACCTTGTCACCTTGTATCCGCCGGTTGTCGACCGGCTGCGCACCTTCTCGCTGCGGCCGGGCGATGGCGAGGCGGCGGTCGAGGTCACCGATGAGACAAAGCCGTTCACGGCCGTAGTTGCTGAAGCCCTTGGACTGAAATCACTGCGGATCATCGCCACCGGCGGCGACCGCTACGAGGCTGAGCGCGAGCAATGGGATGACGGCAACAATGTCGTTGCGGTCGAGCCCGGCGTGGTCATCGGCTACGACCGTAACGTCTACACCAACACGCTGCTGCGCCGCTCCGGGATTGAAGTGATCACGGTCGAAGGCGCCGAACTCAGCCGCGGCCGCGGCGGCGGGCACTGCATGACCTGCCCGATCGTCCGCGACCCGATTTGACCCGAAAGGAATCCCGATGTCGATCAACCTTCATGGCCGCTCCTTCCTGACCCTGGACGACCTCACCGCCGACGAGATCCGCTTTCTTCTGAAGCTGGCCGCCGACCTCAAGGCGGCCAAGCTCGCCGGTCACGAGATCCCGCGTCTTGTCAGAAAGAACATCGCTCTGATCTTCGAAAAGGATTCGACGCGCACTCGCACGGGATTCGAAGTTGCGGCCTATGACCAGGGTGCGCACGTCACTTATTTCGGCCCTACCGGCAGCCATATCGGCCACAAGGAATCCATGAAGGACACCGCTCGCGTGCTCGGCCGCATGTATGACGCGATCGAGTATCGCGGCTTTGGCCAGCACCAGGCTGAATTGCTGGCCACATATGCCGGCGTGCCGGTCTACAACGGCCTTACCGACGAGGCGCATCCGACGCAGATCCTCGCCGATTTCATGACCATGCGGGAATTCACCCACAAGCATCTTTCGGACATGACCGTCACCTTCGTCGGTGAGGGCCGGGACAATGTCGCGCTGTCCCTCGCCCTGGGAGCAGCCAAGGTCGGCATCGACATGCGCATCGCCTCGCCAAAGGAACTCTGGCCGGACGAGGAGTTCTGCGCTCATGTCAGGGACCTGGCGGAACGCAGCGGCGGCCGCTTCCGGCTCGACGAGGACGTCACGAGCTGCGTCCAGGACGCCGACTTTGTCTACACCGACGTGTGGATGTCGATGGGCGAAGACAAATCGGGCTGGGCCGAGCGTATTCGTCTTTTGACGCGCTACCGCGTGACCAGCGAAGTGATGGCTGCCGCCGGCAACCCTCACGTCAAATTCATGCATTGCCTGCCGGCGTTCCACGACACAGAGACCGAGATCGGCGCCTTCGTTGCGAAGGAATACGGTATCGACTGCATGGAGGTCACTGACGAGGTTTTCGAGTCGGCTGCGTCCATCGTCTTCGACCAGGCCGAAAATCGGATGCACACGATCAAGGCCCTGCTTGTGGCAACAATCGGCAACTGAGATGCTCATCGTTGTTGCACTCGGCGGAAACGCATTGCTGCGCCGTGGAGAACCGATGACAGCCGGTAACCAGCGCGCCAACATCGTGCGCGCCGCGGCTGTATTGGCGAATCTGGTCGACGCAGGGCACTCGATTGTAGTCACTCACGGCAACGGTCCGCAGGTAGGACTTCTGGCCCTGCAGGCAGCGGCGACTTCGGATGGCCGCACATTTCCACTCGACGTGCTTGGCGCCGAAAGCGCAGGGATGATCGGCTACGTCATAGAACAGGAACTCGGCAACCTCCTCAAAAAGAAGCTTTTTGCTACCCTGCTGACACAGGTGAAGGTCGACCCGCACGATCCGGCTTTCGCTCACCCGACGAAGCCTATCGGCCCGGTCTACGACGAGGCAACCGCACATAGGCTTGCCAGCGAGCGCGGTTGGCAGATAGCGCCCGATGGCGACAAATGGCGCCGTGTCGTGCCCTCACCCAGGCCGCTGGAAATCCTGGAAGCGTCTGTAATCTCGTTCCTGGTCGAGCGCGGCGTGATCGTCATCTGCACCGGCGGCGGCGGTGTTCCGGTGATTGCCCGGGACGACGGCACGCTTTGCGGCGTCGAAGCAGTCATCGACAAGGACCTGGCAAGCTCGCTGCTTGCCCGCCAGTTGAAAGCTGACATGCTGCTCCTGTTGACCGATGTCGACGCCGTTTATGTCGACTACGGAACGGCAGCCGCTCGGGCGCTTCGGCGCGTGACCCCCAAGGAGCTATCCGGAAAGAATTTTCCGGCCGGCTCCATGGGACCGAAGGTCAGCGCTGCAATCGAATTCATTGAAGCGACAGGCCAGCCCGCTGCAATCGGCAAGCTCGATGACGCCGTCGAAATTGTGACGGGCGAGCGCGGCACCTGGTTCGAAGCCAGCTGGAGCGTGGATTGATGCGTTTCAAAGCCGTGTGGCCGCATAGTGCCATGGGTGGTGTCAGTATCAGGCTTCGCTTCGGACCATCCCGGCGTTGCGGCGGTCCATGACGATGTGGGCCTGATGGATTGGCAAGATATGCAGGCTTTGATGCGTATCAAGGCGCAAGGTCGCAGCTCCGGCGATAGATATCATCGGAGGCACGGTAATGACCTTTAACACCATCATGGTTCAACTCGACGTCGATTCCCCGGCAGCGCCGCGAACGACCTATGCGCTGGAGCTGGCGCGACGCTTCGAAGCTACCCTGATCGGTTTTGCGGCGGCCGATTCATATGTGTTTATTCCAGGCGACGATGGCGGCGTGGCGGCAGCCGAAATCATGCGGCAACGCCGCACGGATATCCAGGATCGCCTGAAGACTCTGAAGGAAGAATTCCTCAGTGTCGTCGGTGGACAAGATGCCTCCTGGCGCGAGGAGATCGGCGATCCAACACGTCTGCTGGCGATGCATGCACGCGTCGCCGACCTCATCGTGACCGGGGCTCCCGCACGGGGCGTTCCCAGCGACCGCCACCGGATGGTCGATGTCGGAACGTTGGTGCTGTCGGCCGGACGGCCCGTGTTGCTTGCGGCTGACAAGGTTGCACCGCTTAAGTCCGAAAATGTTCTGGTGGCTTGGAAGGATACCCGCGAGGCGAGGCGCGCGGTCACCGATGCAATGCCCTTTTTGACCGGTGCACAACATGTCCTTGTGGCGACGATCGAGGAACAGAACATGACGAGCGCACGCGAAAGTGTCGGGGACGTGCTCCGCTTCCTGATGAGACATAGCGTCAAGGCAAGATCGGAGGTTCTGAACGTCGGCCAAGCGGACGCTTGCGAAACCGTATCCGAAGTCGCCCGGGCGATGGGTGCCGACCTGGTGATCGCGGGCGGCTACGGCCACAGCCGTATCCGCGAATGGGCGTTAGGCGGCATGACCCGCTCCTTGCTGAAGCAAGGGGCAATTAACCGGCTGCTCTCGAACTGACCCAACGGGAGCAGGAAGCGATACGCAGAATCGAGGCGAAAGCGAACGGGAGTCCAGAATGGCAAAGAGAACGGACAAGGTCGAGGTTGGCATGGATCTGGCCGCAAGGTGCCGCGTTACCGAAACTTGGCAAGACGATCTGGGGGACCAGTGGGCCACGGTTCTGATCGAGGGCCACGATATCCCGGTCACACTCAAGGTAGTCCACTTTTACCCGTTCAATGACGGCAACTAGCGCGTGACGAGAGTATATGGCGGCGCGACTGCCGGACCCGATCTCTTGAAGCCGCAGCTGGGTTTGTGGAAAGCCGTTGGCGGATGAGTCATACGGTCTGGCGGCTCTAAGGGTGAGTGCCGTCGCGGTGAAATGGCTGGACGTGGCTTGGCGGTGCCGAATTTGCTGCAGCGTCTGCAGTCGTGCGTTTGTAAACAAGGCGTAAGACAAAGGCGAAGTATGCGACTTGCAGAACGAGCAGGTCGATAATCGTCCAGCCTGCCGCGCTCCAGACTGAACCCGTTGCCGCGTAGGCCCACAGACCCACAATTGCTGACGTCAAAAACATTCCGACCAGGAATTGCGCAAGATACATCGCTGTCCACCGGCCGTTTCGATGCAAGATTTCGAAACGACTCCCGTTTGCTATCGCCCAAAGCGAAGGAGGACTTAAGCGACCGGCGCGCCTGGGCACTTGATATGGATCAACAATCCGCACGACTAGGTAGTTTCCCTTAGGGACAAAACCGAATTTCGCGACCTGCGGATTCGCGCGATTGCTGTGTCACGGAACAACCGGGAACACAGCCATGCACGCTTACTCCGCATCCAGAATTTCATTGCCGTCGCATTCTGCTCAGCCGAGCCTGCCAGCGGCCTTTGGCTCGGAACCGCAACAGCCCGTCAACTTCTTTCCCGCCGGTTCGGAGATTTATGCTCAAGGCGAGAAGGCCGGCGCTTTCTACCAGGTCGAATTCGGCGCCGTGCGCATCTACCGTCTGCTCGCGGACGGCCGCCGGCAGATCAGCGCCTTCCACCTCGCCGGAGAGACTTTCGGCTTCGAAGCCGACACGAAGCATCATTTCTTCGCCGAAGCGATCAATGCCACCGGGGTACGCGCCTTCCGCTTCAGCGCTGGAGCGGACATGTCCCATAAGCTGCTGCCCCTGGCGCTCAAGGGCCTGACGAGGGCGCAGGAGCACCTCCTGGTGCTCGGCCGCCAGAACGCTATCGAACGCGTAGCCGCTTTCCTCGTGGATATGGCGGAGCGGCAGGGTGGGTTGCGGCAGGTTGAGTTGCCGATGTCACGTATGGACATCGGCGACTATCTCGGCCTGACCATCGAGACCGTGTCGCGTGTCTTCACCCGGCTGAAGGACAAGGGCGTCATCCGGCTGCTCAACCTGCGCAGCATCGAAATCGTCAAGCACGTCGCGCTCCACTGCATGAGCGAATGAAGGCGCTTGCCTGCGCAAGAGACTGCCCCCATTGAAGTGGTCCTCAATTAGGTATGGCTTTTGAGCCGATTGAGGAGAGACGAGATGGCCAGGAAACGGCACACAGCAGAAGAGATTGTAGCGAAGCTTCGCCAGGTTGACGTGCTGACTTCGCAGGGTCGGCCGGTCGCGGAGGCGGTTCGGTCGATAGGCGTGACGGAAGTTACATATTACCGGTGGCGCCAGGAGTATGGCGGGCTGAAGGGCGACCAGGTGAAGCGGCTGAAAGAGCTGGAGGCCGAGAACACCAGGCTTCGTCGCGCGATCTCGGACCTGACGCTGGACAAGATGATCCTGGCCGAGGCTGCCCGGGGAAACTACTAAGCCCCGCGCGTCGCCGTGCCTGCGTGGATCGGGTGGTTGCTGAGCTTGGTGTGTCCGAACGACGGGCCTGCCTGTTTCTTGGCCAACATCGATCGACGCAGCGCAAGATCCCCACGCGACCCGACGATGAAGCGGCACTGACCGCCGACATCGTCGCGCTCGCCACCCAGTATGGCTGCTACGGCTATCGTCGCATCACGGCGATGCTGCATCGAGCCGGCTGGGTGGTGAACCGCAAGCGGGTCGAGAGGATCTGGCGACGCGAGGGGCTGAAGGTCCCACACAAGCAGCCCAGGCGCGGGCGGCTATGGTGCAACGAGAACTCCTGCATCCGGCTTCGGCCGGAACATCCCAACCATGTCTGGTCATACGACTTCGTCCAGGATCGCACCCACAACGGAAGGAGCTTCCGCATGCTCAACATCATCGACGAGTTCACCCGGGAATGCCTGACGATCAGGATCGGACGGAAGCTGAAAGCCGTCGACGTGATCGACACGCTCTCGGACCCGTTCATCTTGCGTGGGGTGCCCGGCCATATTCGTTCCGACAACGGCCCAGAGTTCGTTGCCAGGGCGGTGCGTGATTGGATTGCCGCGGTCGGGGCGAGGACGGCCTACATCATGCCCGGCAGTCCCTGGGAGAACGGCTATTGCGAGAGCTTCAACTCGAAGCTCCGCGACGAGCTGCTCAATGGCGAGATCTTCTACACGCTGGAGGAGGCCAGGGTCATCATCGAAGGATGGCGCCGGCACTACAACACGGTCCGGCCGCACTCATCCCTGAGCTACAGACCACCAGCGCCGGAAGCTATCTCATGGCCGGCTTCGTATCCCGCCCGAGCTTCGCCGGCCACACCGAAGGTAGCGCCAGCTACAGGCATCCACTAACATTCAAAACGGATCACCCAGTGGGGGCCGGCCAGCGCCAAATGGGGAAATCGTCGGAGGATGTCATGCTGTCGACGAGACTGTCACCGGTTCCCTGCCCGCCGGGTACACGACCGTTGTTGTCACGCGGGGTGTTGGGAGCAACGCCGTCAGCAATAGCTACATCGTTCAACACAAAGATTAAGGCCCGCCACCTCTCGGCAGCGGGCCAATTCAACAGGATGTTGGATTTCAGGCGTTGCCCGCCGCGCGGTACGCCTTCATGTCCGCCGCCCCTTGGCGGTTCAGGTGTTCCCTCACCGGCTTAAGGACAGACGTTGGATGGGTCGGCGTCATGTGCACAGATCGCCAGCCGTGCAACGGTCTAACTGCTTAGCGGCTCCTTTGGTTTTCTGCGCAACGGTCTTTCCCGTACCGGGGTTTAGCTATCCCCCTACGGTTGGGTAGGGACTTCAGTCTCAATTGAGCAATCGCTAATATGCCTATAACTTAGGCAGCGCGGGGGACGATCCCTAAGAGCTATCCCGCAATGGCCGGTGCGGCCCACGCTTTCCAACCTAAGCGTCCCCGCACCGGCCATTCTTTTGAGTCTACGGCTGGGTAGCGCCTAGCGGCTCGCTTTTGGCCTTGATTTGTTCTGGCCGTTGCAACTAGGCGCAATCCCGCAGTAGCGGAGCCGCGCAAAGTCCTCGCTAGTTTCACCTTACGTTCCTGTCCGACTGCCGATAATCGCCACCAAAGCACAAGCCCTTGGAAGGGCAGCCCTGGGGGCGGTAGTCGGCACGATCAGGCAGACCAAAAGCGGGTTGAGCGACCGTGCCGACCATAGCTGGGCACGAGGGTGGGCCTAATGTCCAGGCTCCATATGCTACCGGTACACTGGTCTTGCTACAACTACGCCTGATGGCCTATGTCGCGCTTGAAAATCGAAGTCGCATGGCGATCTGGACGCTACGCAAATCGCACTGCCTAGAATCCTAAAGGGAACTCACGCTCAAGTGGCACATTGACCCTCTGAGCGGTCGATTCAAAAGGATGTAGCCGCTTACACAGGGTCCGCCGCCGGCGCCCCAATAGGCGGCGGGCTCACCCTTAGTGGTTTTCAACGTAGAGCAAGAAGCCCGCCTCGCCTCATTCACGGCGAAATGGTTAGCAGACCTGACCACATCGAAGGCTCGCCAAAGGACCTCTTCTATACTCGTGGGAGTCGAATCTACTAGCGATGCGCACCGGCCAGCCGTTGACCATCTGGAAGACACCACCGACGTCCTTGGACCACGCCAAGGCGCGTCTAACGACAAGAGGCGCATAGGTCGCGATGACCACATGGGGCTGCCTGTAGTATGTGGAGGTCATTACACGTTCGACATACTTGCGCTGCCAGTTCGGGTGAAGGCTCCTCGGGTTCGTCGATGAGGAAAACAGGCTGATGGCCTCGCTCCGCGGTGCTTAGGAACACCAGCGATGAATCAGTGACAATTCGCCTGAGCTGACGTCTTTCAATTCGATCATCAGCCCATCTCGGCGCTCAAGATGTACCTGGATCGGCTCGCGTAGAAGATCGTGCTGCCGAAGCCAGCGCTCGTTCCTGAGCACTGCTTAGAAATCGCGACCTAATGAGAACGACAGCTTAGGGTCCGTCTGGCCTAACCAAGAAAGCCTGATCCCCGAGTTCGCCGCTGACCCAACGCAGCCGTGCGCACAACAGTTCAATCATGGCGCATGCCAGAGGTGGATTTTTTCAATGCGATCAAAGAGTTGAGTCCGGCTTACCGAGGCCAGATCGCAATCGGTGAGGCAGATGGCGGTTGCGGTTCGCGGGCGCCCGTCGAGCGCGCCGATCTCTCCGACCAAGCTGCGCGAAAGCTCGATATTAGCCACCAACTTCTGGCCTCCCGGCGAATAGATCGAGATCTCCACCGTTCCGCTCATCACCCCGTAGATACGATCGGCTGGATCTTCCTGGACGAACAGATGCTGGCCCGCCGCGTAGCGTTCGACCTTGCAGCCGCTGAAAAGAAGATCGAACAGCGGCGGATCAATCCGTGCAAGGCGCGGCAGATCATTTCTGTCGTTCGCGCCGCCGAAAGCCATGTTAATTCCCCAATTCCGCAATCGCGTAACCTACGGCAAGAGAGAGTCGCGTCAAAGGCCGGTGTTCATCCAAATTTCGCCGCCTGGGACGAGTGTCGGATTCCATCATAGCGCATCAATCGAGTTTGCTGCCCTATGCTGAACGTCGCCGAAAGATGAACGACGCTTCCTCGATAGTGGGTCTCACGATGTAGCGCTCTACCGACTCCAACCCGCATAGGTACTTGGATCAGGGTTGTACCACAGCGGAAACGGAGGCGCATAGTCGCCCTGTTTGATGCCTTTTAGGCCGCGTTCCAGACTTGGTTCAATATCCGCGCAGCAAGTGCAGCTTTGTCTTGCGGCAAAAAACGGCCGTAGTGGCGCGCCACCATATCGGGCGTGTCCTGGATCGCATAGCTTGCCTGCTCATACGAGCCGGTCTGCTTCAGAATGTGCGTCGCCAGCACGTCACGGACATTGTGGGGGCCATGAGGGAGAAGGCCCGCGATCGCGCCGCGTTTTGTATATGGATTGTAGATGCCGTATCGCTGAATGGTCAGACGCCATGCCTCATAAAATGTGTTTTGATCGTAGGAGGCCTCCTTGCTGGTCGCCTTCACCGTTTTAATGAAGAAGGTGCCGGGGTCCTCCGTTCCTCCTAGCAGCACTCGGCGGTGGCGGTCGATATACGCCTCGATGTGCTCATAAAGACCACTCAGGTTGGGCAGGATGAGACGAAATGGCTTGCTGCCGAAAAAGGATGAGTTCGCGTTCTTGAAAGCGACTGATGGAATTAGGACCTCCCACCCCCTTTCGCGTTCGCTCCAGCGGAGTTCACCGCGCTTCATGTCGGCTAGCTGACGCTCAGACCTGGGCAGTCTGCCGCGTTCAGTGACCATCAGTTGACGCAGGTTCTTCTGTCGCAACCCAAGATGCAGCCCGAACCGAAGCATCAGGAACGAGCGGACTGCTTCGGCGGCAGGACGCCGATGGAAGCGCTCATCAGGCATGAGCCGAAGAATCTCTTCAGTGATCTTTCGATACTCGCCGACTGGGCTATCGGCCTCCAGCACAGGCATGATTGGTTCAAAGGGATCACGATGCACACGCGCGACACGCTGAATTTCCTTCACGCGAGAGGAGGCGTGCTTGAAGTAGACATCGCAGGCGTCGTCCCAATCCCCGCTCGCTCGATCAATGTCGGCCTGTGAAACCAGTCCATTGATGGGACGGATCCGCGACGCCAGATGAGGTTGCTGCCTGAGCCAGCCCGTGTCCTTGCGAGTGAGCGCGAGCGAAATTCGCAGCATGTCCACCTCCCAGGCGGTGTAGAACCCGCGACGTCTCTCGCGCCATTGCAGATACCAGTCCCACACAGACGGGAAGACGAGCAGACCAAAAGTCAAATGCTGCGTCGGAACGCCATAGCCGCGTACTGGTCCGCGCGGATGCGCGGCCAACGCACCGAGCATCAAACCGAGATGCTCGACTTTCTGCGATGCGGTCTCCTCGCCCCAAACACCGTTGCGCTGTAGACCGAACGCAGTAAGTGTCGCAGTCTTGAAGCGGATCAGATCCGCCATTTCCATCGCAAGCGCAGGTGGAGCGTCGATTACGCCGGACATCAGGTCGGGGTCCGTGAACTGGACACTACCATCGTGCTGTCGCTCGCGCTGAACTCGATAGCCGTCATTTGCAGCATCCGACTGACCATAGCTGATACCCGGGAAGCGGATGGCGTAACGCTGTTTCAACGCGGCCGCCTGGAATTTCCGGTAATCAGTTGACCCGCTGATAATTACGCGCCGAACCCATTCCAGAATCTCTTCCTGCTCCTCGGGACGTCGTGTGTTGAAGTCGTCAGGCAGGTGCCACGCAAGCCGACGGCGTTCAGCCGGGCCGATATCATCGAGGCTGTGGCCAGAGGCGGAGCGCGTCTGAAACGGGAGTTTCGCTTTAAAATACCCTGCCGAAAGACGATAACGACGCTCGATCCGAGCTAGTACTTCCATGCTCGCCACGCTGCGCGGCGATTTTGATCCCTGGAGCCAGTGACGAATTGTCGAGCGGTCGAGACTCTCGTCGTCTCGGACAACAGCACGATGTAGATGCCAATAGCTGTCGCCATGGCGGCGCATCTGGAATTCCAGCGCCGCCTGGAAGCTCGGGTGATCAAACGCTTCCTCGAAAAGAGGTTGCGGGAACTCCTCAATAGCGCGCGGTTTTATCCCGGTCTTTTGCCGGTCTACTGCAGCCTCCCGCTCCGACCGCTCGAGCTTCTTATGGCGACTTGAAACTGGCGCCTTCCCTGCCGGCGGCTGCGGACGTTCCCGCTCATGACGCTGCGGCTCAGTGTTGCGACGGCCCGGGATGGCCGCCCGCTTCGGCGCAGTTTTCGTATTTCGAGCGATCGCGTCCAATGCTGGCTTGATTGCAGTTCGGGCGGATCGAAGCGTTTCACCGTCGAGGTCGCAAAGAGCGCCGATTTCTTGCCAATCATAGCCGCGCAATTTTCGTGGCGGTATTTTAGCGCAGGAGACCAGGTTGAGCAGAAACGCTCTGATACGCGCGCTTTCGTGAGGGGGGAACAGAGGGTCGAGACGGATACGGCAGTAATCAGAGATTTTGCGGGAAAGCAGTCGGGTATGCGAAGTTTCAGTCATGCGAGCAAGCGATAGGGTTCGTCAGCGATGTTGAGTGGAGGAGTGCGCGCACATACGCGATTCTTGTCGCTTGGAATGACCAAAGCGCACGTATCTGACAGAAATGTCGCAAAGCGTTATATAAGCACGAGCTGGAACTTAAGGGCGTCAGGCCGGACCCACTCCCGAAAACTCAAACCCGCGGTGGAAGACGTGATCAGATCCCGTGGTGGCAGCTTTTTCATGCTCCGGCCTCGCTTGCGAACACCCGCAATTCGGTTGGCGAAGCATGGCAGAAAGTTCGAAAAGCTTCCAAGAACCCCAGCCAAACCGGAGGCTGGGCAGGTAGCTCCGCTCCACGAGCTTCATTCGCTCGACGGCAGGAACTACTTCGAAAATAACATCAAAGGGATGTCCGAAGACCTTACAAATTCTGCGTTGGCTCCACTGCAGTTCGATAGATCACGCTCAGGACGACGGTTGCGTCGTTGATCATCAGCCCATAGAGACGGGATAAATCAGGCAAAAGGAACCACCGATGATCAACGAATCCGATACCCGCTCTGCCGAACTAGCTGAGTTAACAGCCGACATTGTCTCAGCATATGTCAGCAATAATCCATTGCCGGTGTCTGGTTTGCCGGACGTGATAGCATCGGTTCATGCTTCGTTGTCCGGACTTAGCACGCCGATCTCGCCGGTCGTTGAACCGCAAACTCCCGCGGTCAACCCGAAGAAGTCGGTGACGCCGGACTTCATAATCTGTCTCGAAGACGGCAAGAAGTTCAAATCCCTGAAGCGGCATCTTAGCACGGACTTCGGCCTGACACCGGACGCCTATCGGGCCAAATGGAACTTGCCGCACGACTACCCTATGACAGCTCCGAATTACGCCGCTCAGCGCTCGCAACTGGCGAAGGCCATCGGACTTGGCCGCAAGGCTGAACCCGTCGCACCAGTCAAGAAGGCACCTGGGAAGAGGAAAGCCAAAGCGTAGTGCGCCACCACCTGACGCAAAGGCAAGACTCAGCTATGTCTGGAGAGCGGCGGACCTGAAAAGGACCGTCTGGCCGGCGCCATTCGGGCAACCTCCCAGCGAGGGCGCCGGCCTTTTTCCTAGCGGGGCGGCAACTGATACTGTCATCGGGCCGTTTGGCGATGATCGACGGCGGCCTTGGCTCCCAACTCGTGCCGTGGTCACCGAGCGTTTCGGTTGGCCCAGGTCGACCGACCTTGCACACTCCGTTGGCAGTTGATCCGATTTCTATCCAGACATATCCCCTGCTTCTACTCCCTCACTCAGCGGCTTTTATTTCCGATGCACATACCTACTCGTGGCCGCGCAACTGCATGACCAAGGGTTTGGGAGCGTGCTTGAGCCTGCTCTCATGTTCCCGACGTCGGACATTTGGGGAGCTTGATGGACGACAGGAAGTTTTTGACAGCTGAGGAAGTCTCGGAACGCTATCGCGGCACCATTTCTGTTGGAACGCTGCGAAATTGGCGGGCCAAGAGGATTGGACCGGCGTACGTCAAGCTTGGCAAAGCCGTGCTGTATCCAATTGAGGAACTGGAGACGTGGGATCACAAGAATACAGTGGCGTGCCGTGCGTCAAAGCGATTCAGCATGAACGGCGGTGAGTGAGCGTGATTAGTGACGGAGGAGCATCCAACACCGCCCCCAGAAACCGCCCCTCACGTTCTCGGGTGTAGAGATTTTTGCAATATCTTTCAACAAGATAGCTTACGGCGAGAGGAAGTTCCACAATCACCCGTCAGGCGACCCGACGCCATCGCGCGCCGACATCGAGATGACGAAGGAGATCATCGACGCGGGCAAGCGGCTGGGCATCGCGGTGCACGACCACATCATCATCGGGCGGAAGGGATATGCCAGCATGAAGGGCCTGCTGCTGATCTGAGATGGCAGGGCCGGCGCCAACGCCGGCCGACCCCGACCACGCGATCCCAGAGATCGGGGCGGGCGAAGCCGGCTAGAACAAGCGACTGGCGGAATCAGGAGAGTATGATCATGGCGAAGACAAAAGTCCTTCTTGTCGGCGAAAGCTGGGTGAGTTCGGCGACCCACTACAAGGGGTTCGACCAGTTCGGCAGCGTCACCTTCCATCTCGGGGCAACGCCCCTGGTCGACGCCTTGAAGGACAGCGAATTCGATCTCGACTACATGCCCGCTCATGAGGCCGTCGAGAAGCTGCCTTTCACCATGGAAGGGCTGTCGCAATACAGGACGATCATCCTGTCCGACATTGGCGCAAACTCGCTGCTGCTTCATCCCGATGTCTGGCTGCACGGCAAGACAGTGCCGAACCGGCTCAAGCTCCTGCGCGACTGGACGCTGGCCGGCGGCGGCCTGATCATGATCGGCGGTTACTTCAGCTTCCAAGGCATTGACGGCAAGGCGCGCTGGCATCGCACGGCGGTCGAGGAGGCGCTGCCGGTGACCTGCCTTCCCAATGATGACCGTCTCGAAATTCCGGAGGGCTTTCGTCCCGAGATCACTGGCTCAAGAGACCATCCGCTTTTTGCCGGCATTGAGGGCGAATGGCCGCTGCTGCTCGGTGCCAACGAGGTCGTCGCCCGCGATCGCGACGATGTCGAGGTTCTGGCGCGGCTGCCGCAGGACCAGGGCGGCCATCCCCTGCTGGTCACTGGGCGTCACGGCGAAGGGCGCACGCTGGTCTGGACGTCGGACATCGGACCGCACTGGCTGCCGAACAGTTTTGTCGAATGGCCCGGCTATGCGCGGCTTTGGACCAACGTGCTCCGCTGGGTCAGCAACGCCGTTTGATGATGTCGCCCCAAAGTGCGTTTTTGAGGCAACGACATGTATGAGAACAAAGG